>JANNJI010000320.1:0-2354 GCA_031405795.1 Gammaproteobacteria bacterium | reverse complement strand
AATAGTGATCATGCTGTAACGCGATTATATTCCCGTCGCTCTACAGATTTTGCTGAAAATAACAGGTATTATAGCGTTAACTATACTATTTATTAATTAATCCCCTTCTCGTGTTCAACAGGCATCGAATTACAACGATCTGCGATACCACTGAGGTAAGCCGGTTTAGGAGCAATCAACACCATGTCATTCACTAACCTCGGCCTTTCGGCTGAAATCCTCCGCGCCGTTACCGACAAGGGGTATAACGAGCCCACACCCATTCAGCTCAAAGCGATCCCGGTCATTCTCGAAGGACGGGATATTCTCGCGGGCGCACAGACCGGCACCGGCAAGACCGCTGGCTTTACCCTGCCGCTGTTACAGCGATTGAGCGCCCGACCCATCAGTGGTAATCAGCATGTATTGCGCGCATTGATCCTCACGCCAACACGTGAACTCGCCGCGCAGGTGGAGGAGAGCGTACGCACCTACGGCAAGCATCTACCATTAAAATCCACCGTGGTCTTTGGCGGTGTCAGCTTTAATCCACAGGCAAAAATGCTGCAACGCGGCGTGGATATTCTGGTGGCAACCCCAGGACGACTGCTCGACCACCTGGAACAAAAAACCCTGGACCTGTCGAAGATTGAGATCCTCGTCCTGGACGAGGCCGATCGTATGCTGGACATGGGTTTTATCCGTGACATCCGCAAGATCCTCGCGGTGCTACCGAAAAAGCGGCAAAACCTGTTGTTCTCCGCTACCTTCTCGGATGAGATCAAACAACTTTCTGATGGTCTGTTAAATGCGCCGGTGCTGATTGAAGTGGCACGCCGCAATACCGCAGCGGAACTTGTCACGCAGGTGGTGCATCCGGTTGACCGCACACGCAAACGCGAGCTGCTTTCGCATCTGATCAGCACCAATAACTGGCAGCAGGTACTGGTGTTCATGCGCACCAAACACGGTGCCAACCGTCTTGCGGAACAATTGGAGACGGATGGCATCAGCGCCACGGCCATCCATGGTAATAAAAGTCAGGGCGCACGCACCAAGGCACTGGCGGATTTTAAAAAGGGCGTGGTGAAGGTGCTGGTAGCAACCGACATCGCCGCACGCGGTTTGGACATTGATCAATTACCACACGTGGTGAATTACGAATTGCCGAATGTAGCTGAAGACTACGTGCATCGCATTGGCCGCACCGGTCGCGCCGGTAACGAAGGTGAAGCGTTGTCGCTGGTGTGTGTGGATGAACGTGACTATCTACGCGATATTGAGCGCGTGTTACACCGCGAGATCCCAAAAGTAGTGATCAAAGGTTTTGAGCCAAATTCGAATATTAAAGCCGAGCCCATCACCCGAGGTCGCGGGCAACGCGGTAATGATCGACCACAGGCTGGACGCAATACTAACCGTGGTCGTGGTGCCGCCAGTAAACCGCAACAACAGACACAAGCCCGACCCGGCACCCCAAAGAAAAAAAACCGCCCGCAGCGTGGCAAAGAAGTACCGGCGTTATTCGATGGCAATAAACGTGATAAAAAACCCAGTAGCGGCGGCTCAACCAAACAGCACGCCAATAACAAACACAATTATAATAAATAACAGCCGTGCTTTTCGCTGTCTGGCATTGGCTGCGTTATGTGATCACACCGCTATCACTCGGGGACGTGACACACCGCTTCAATATTATGACCATCGGGATCAATAACAAACGCGCCATAATAATGCGGATGGTACATCGCACGAATCCCTGGTGGTCCATTATCTTTGCCACCCGCTTTTAATGCAGCCTCATAAAAGGCTCGCACAGCGGCGCGGTTCTCACTGCGGAAGGCGATATGGATACCCGGCACCGTTGCTTTGCCACCCCGTATCCAGAAATCCGGTTTCCCGCCAACACCAAAACCCGCCCAGCCTTGTACTTCCATCATCAGCACATAACCCAGCGGTGCCAACGTCGCCTGATAAAAGACCTTGCTTCGTTCGTAGTTTTGAATATCTATACCAATGTGATCAAGCATCGTGCTTTCCTCCGTATGAATTAAGAATTGAATTTTTCTTTAACTCCATTGCCCGTCACGACTCGCGGGAAAAGTGCTTATCGCAACTAAACCCGATGTGGTTCCAGGAGTGCGTGCATGATCTCCGCAAGTGATCGTACTTGTGTTGCCGTAAGCGGCTCAGCAATCAGTGCCTGAATTGCCTTTGCGTATACCGGCCACATCTGTTGTTTTAGTTGTACACCTTTTTTTGTAATTTTCACCACACTGCCCCGCCCGTCCATATCGCAGGCCTGACGTTTGACAAGGCCATCACTTTCCAATCGGTCAAGCAAACGGGATAAGTTGTGTTTGTTGAGCAAGACC
>JANNJI010000319.1:0-10161 GCA_031405795.1 Gammaproteobacteria bacterium | reverse complement strand
CACGCGACATTACGCTCCCCCGCCGGACGATGCGAACGCCTCACTGAGCACCGCGGTAAGCCGGTGGATGTAGGTATGCTCGCTGATCGCGCGCCGGCGAGCGGCGAGTCCGATCTGCTCGGCCCGGAGCTGGTCGGACACGAGGCCTCGCACCAGCTCCTTCAGTTCCGCCGGGTCGGAGAAGGGGAACACCTCCTCCCCCTCGGAGAAGTGCGCGGCGAGGTCCTCGCGCGCGTCCACCACCTGGGGCAGCCCCATCGCGGCGAGCTCGAAGGTCCGCGCGTTGCACCCGCTCGAGCTCGGGGCCTCTCCGGTCGGGCCTTCCCGATGGAAATTGAGCGCGACGGTGGCGCCGCCGTAGGCGCGGACGTAGTCCTCGACGTTCGCGATCCAGTAACCTCACGCATTCCGGGTGCCCCGTGTTTTTATACCATAAAGAAAAACCAGCCAGTAGAGTGCCAATAACAATATACGGTGCCGACTTTATTAATGCACGTTTCTTGTTTCCCTTAACAAGGACCGCTTGCTCGCTTTCAGGGCAGGCTTTCAATTGTTCTGCCAAAGAAATATATGGATAGAAGACGCGATAGCGTCTCTCCGATGGAGTCCTGAGGAAGGCGGTGATCGCCGCCGCAATGCCCAGAGCCGCAAGCCCTATTATTGCCCAAGTGATCATTTCGTTAGTCACGCGAACGCATAGCGTAGCGTTAAGGGGCGCGCTTTAGCGCATCCCTCTTGTGAAGGCAGGTCAGAATTACTTTGCACGCACATACAACTGCTTATTGCTTGAGCCGGGGGTATTCCGTTCTTCCGTATCAAACAACTCCGTTTTTGCCTTCACCAAGTCGGATAGTTTCTTGAAACCAAAATTCCTCGAATCAAAATCCGGCTGTAGCTTGGTCAGGTAGCTGCCAAATGTGGCTAAATGTGCCCAGCCACCCTCGTCGCTCGACTGTTCAAGCGCATCGAGCACGAACTGTTTTGGAAACGATGACTTTGCTTTTTGAGCTGCTTGAGGTTTTATTACTTTTGCGGCGGGAGGGGTAGGTTCGGTAGTATGCTCAGCTGAGTTATGTTCTTTTTGTAGTGCAGGCCGCAAGACCTCTGTAAAAATAAATTTATGGCAGGCATTTTTAAACGCCTCAGGGGTTTTTTTCTCGCCAAAACCAAAAACGGTAAGGCCTTCTTCACGTATACGCATGGCAAGACCAGTGAAATCACTATCACTTGTGACCAGGCAGAAACCATCAAACTTCCTGGTATACAGCAAATCCATCGCATCGATAATCAAGGTGCTGTCTGTTGCATTTTTCCCGGTTGTATAAGCAAATTGCTGAACTGGTTTTATCGCATATTTCTGCAGTACTTTCTTCCAGGCAGAACTGGTGGTTGACGTAAAATCACCGTAGATACGCTTTACCGTGGCTTCACCAAACCGCGCTATCTCAGCCAACAATCCTTCGATGACGGCGGCCTGCGCGTTATCAGCGTCAATCAGAACGGCCAGTCTCGTTGAAGGCTCTTCCGATTCGGTTTTTGCAATTAGTCTTGGCGATACCATAGTTCTATTCCGTAGTTTTAACGTGGCGGTAGGAAAACCCGGTTTTTACGTTTTTTGAATTTGTAATTTACTAAGTTCATTATATAAATATTTTTTGAAAATAGCGAAACAGGGGTTTTCCTGCAGCCTCAACGCATCTCTCAACCGCGACAGTATGTTAGTGCTGTCATCGGTTGGATCCTTACTCCCGGATCGCTATCCACTATTCTGGCCACCACCTGGCGAAACAACGGCGGTTTCTTGAGTACATCCGCAACCACTTCTTCAGATTTTCCCTTCTGGCGCAAATCGCCGTCTTTTAACTTGCGGATAATCGAGTTCATGGCACGGTCAGCTAACTCACCGGCTGCCGGATAATCGTCTTGAGGTTGTCCGGTGCCGTTTTCGTTATGTCACTCAAATAAATCTCGTGGTGTTTGCCGGAAGCTTTGTACCCGTTGTTTTGGATATAGGAATGAATTTTTTCGATGGTTGGTCCCTCGTCTGAAAATGGCCCTATGTGCAGAATCTGCGCGGCTTTCCCTTCACTGAAAGTTTTAAATCTTAGCTTCGCGAGGGCATCGAGATTCTTTTTCTTTTGTACTTGCTGTAAGGCGACATCAAATAGCTCGCGCGTAACGAATTCGGGCTGCATGATCATGAGTGTCCACTTCCAATCCGACTTATTATCCACACTGAATGTTGTCATGTCGTCTGACCACCACAGTCCTTCCAGCGGCATCACACCATAATCAATACCGGTCTTGCCTTTCTTGACAATAAATTTCAGGGTATATGCTAGGCTGAAAAGCGCTGCCACCGCTTCTTGGAATTCTTTGGAGGTATTCGGATCTCCTTGTCCGTCAATCATGATGAATTGTTGCTTTGGCACTTCAACTACGCTGACTTCCTTGCTGGAAGGCAGGTAGAGTTGTTTCAGCTCCTTTTTGTAGTCTACCTTTTTCATGCTTCCCTCCATTGATGATGGGTGGTCTAAGTAAGCTGTGTTAATGCAGCATTTCATGGCTGAATCTGTCGCGCCCGTACCAGAACGGGCATTGTGGACACGACTGGCCCTCGGGATAGTCTATGCCCTCTTCGTGCGGGCAGCCAATTATTTTCTCAACCATTACGACAGAGGATGCTTCGTTTTCTGCAATGAAGGCGAGTACCTCGCCCAAAATTAATTCTGATTTTCTAACATCGGCACGCGAGATCCATTTTTTCATGATGCCCGGTTCGGCACCGTCTCTTTTTACTATTGCACAAACCAGCTTGGTGGCTACTTTATTTGTAGGACCGTAAATAGCGACTGTTGCTACCGGATAACCGTTGTGTCCTTTCCGGGCGCGTTTGCTAAGGAGCTTTTTGTTGTTTCCTTGGGGCATGTTCGATTCTACCGTTCGTTAATAGCAACATAACGCCGTTTTAACCGGCGCGGACCGGATGATTTCAGAAAACACCGTTATGTTCCTGTTCGTTTGTATTGTGGCATGGACTTGTTATCAATCTTCATGGCCATGCGTCTAACCATGATAGGTACGATGAAGCGATGAAACGGCTTCACCACAAAAAAATAGGCCTTGCCGAGTCTATTGTTGATGTTGACTACGGTTGAAACTACAAGGCTATTTTCCTGGGCACGATCCACTAACAACGATACTCTAAAATTCAGGTGTTTATCATCCTCACCTAACACGGCTTCATTGTGGTTAATGGCTAATAGTTTGAATAGGCCAAACCGCCTTCCCGTTTCGTACGGAGGGTTTAATTTATTCAAATCCGCCAAATCCGTCTTTAAACCGAGCAACCCTACAATTTTGTTTCGGAGAATAAACAGCGTATCCACCCATCCCGGCGCTGATTGCAAGAAGGCGGCGACAAGCTCCCATGGCTCAACATCCGTTCTTGCCAGGGTTAGACGAAAGGAATCCTTATAATCATACCTCTGCGCTTCCTTGTTCAGCAAAGAATTCTCAGGAATAGTTCTATGGTCCTTCAACACGCACCTCTGTGGGGAACATAACGTTTTTGTCGTGCCACGCTGCTAGTGTGACACAGCAAACGATTAACACTGTTTTAACCAGTGTGGCCCGGGAGATTTCAGGAAATAGTTAGCTGCCTGCTTTTGGGGTTGATGCGTTGACTTTTTTGAAGGCAGATAGCTGTTAAACAATGACTCAAGCGACTTACCTTCAACAAATATGTTCGCCACGATCTGATATTGCCTTCCATCGATAAGGGTATACAGGTATCCGTCCGTGCCACACAATTTGTTAACGAACTCGACATTAAACCCGCTTCGTCGTTCCGGCCAAACGCCGTACGAGCAGGAATCCATATATATCAATAAGCTTCTGGCTATCGACGTGAGTCGATTTAAAGAATTCCAAAATGCAGGGTTAGGTATTGTAAAGTGATGATACATCCAAAAGGCTACCATCGGGTAGAAGCTGCCGGGTTTATCCACGGACGTCAGGAGCTCTGACCATCGTTCTTGCTCCCCACACGACTACTACAATTACGGCCACGGATGTAGTGATCAAGCTCGTTATGCGCGGATCGTAGTAGGAACCGTTGACCGGGAAAAGTTGAATCGTGACATTCATCATGGTGTGAAAAAGGGCTGCAACGAAGACGCTCCTGCCCGTGTTGTTGTAGAGCCAGGTGATGATGACGCGGGATGCCACCGTCCCGAGCGACCACCAGGCGATGAACGCCAGCGATTGAGGTACTTCCAGGAGAGGGATGAAATGCCAAACGGCCCACACCACTCCGAGCAGCAGTGCGCCTCCAAGTGCACCGAAGCGATCCTGCAACGGATCGATGGCGTATCCCGACCAACCCAGTTCTTCGCCAATGGCCGCGATAAAGAACACAACGAAGAGAGTGAGCGTTGCTGTAAACGAGAACTGTGGGGCGGGAAGTGGCACACCTATGAGGCGAATCGCGACGTAAGACAAAACCATGATACAGGGCATCAGAAGGATAATTGGCACATACCAGATCTTTGCTCTGACTCGCTTGAAGTCGAAAGATCTTTTTAGCAGACCCTTCACGCCTGCGGACTTGTCTTTTTTGTAAACGAAAATTAGAGCCGCTGTTACTGGACAGACGACCATGAGTGCTGCCAGCGGGACGCTGGGTAACAGCTGTATCTCAATTAAAGCACCCGCAATCCAAAACGGAATAGAGAGTGCGAAGGTCAGCAGAAAGTAGGTCAGAGGTGACCCGTTCCTGGAGGCGGCGGAGTTTAATCCTTCGTCATCAACTTGATCATGAGGTGATAGGGTACGCGGTTTGTGCATAGCGCTCCGCTTGAGCGTGGGGTTAGGCATCGGTGCCCAATGAGCGGGAGCCGAGAAAGTTACTCAAGGTGCGCCGACCCCAAAGAGCCGTAACAAAGATCGCTGCGAAGATGATGATGGAGTAGCTAATTAAACCATCTCCGAGCTCGTAGCCTTGACGACCGCCAGGAAAGGCAGTCCGGGCCGTTGTGCCAGCTGCGTGTGCTATGACTACAGCAAAAAGAGAGAAATTCGAGTTGTTATAAATCCACACTGTTATGACCCGGAAGGCAACGGTTGCCACAAGCCCCCAGACTATGAGTTGCGAAGTTTGGCCCATATTGAACATTGACGGAAGATGCCACAAAGCCCAAGGTACGCCAACAATGAGAGACGTCTTTATGGCCGAAAATTTTCTTTGCAATGCGTCGGTGGCGTAGGCTGAGTAGCCAAGTTCTTCGACCGTTGCCGCAATCGTGAACATTACCAAGGCGCCAAGCAATGCCATTGAAAAATTGAGGTGCTGCGGAACCGGAAGAGCAGCGAGCTTCATTACCGCGTATGTCACCACGTATAGAGCTGGCAGCAAGAGTATCGCGGTGATCAACCATCTCTTGTCCTTGATTCTCTTGTAGTCAAGGATGCGAGCAAGAAACCGCTTCAAGCCTAACTTTCCATTCTCCATATAGACGAGCAGGCAAGCGGCAATGAGTGGGGTTAGTGTGGCACCAATATCTGTTACTGGAATGTTGTCAGGCAGGAAGCTCTCGCCTGAACCGACGCTAATGATCCAAAAAGGGGTGCTCAATGTGAACACCAGAACAAAGAACGCTAGTGGATGACTCTTGTTGAGGTCTTGGGCAGTCATTGGCTTCCAGGAGTCATGTGTGTTCGATTCCGATGCCTAACGTTCCGCATGAATGGCCGCGCGAAAGCGAGGTTCAAACCGCGAAGCGGCGAACTCGATGTGTGTGTTAGATGCATTAGTTGCGTTTTTCAAACGTGTAGAACTCCCCACTTTCTTTGGTTTGCATAATTATTTCTTCATCCTTAGTGCAAACAAGAACTACTTTAGAATCTTTATACATATTAATTATGTTCGAAAGATCTACAGTATTACCAACTTCAACAATAGTATATTCAGTATCTACGAATTTGACAGCCATTTCAGCATGTCCTTTGATACTATTAACAGTGCATTTAGCTGGTAGTGCTACTAATATTGTACGGAGGACAGGAGATATTGTTTTTTCAGTTTGTATCTCACCCTCAGGCCACGCTATACCACTTGATAGAGTTAACATAATTACCAGTATTAACTTTCTCATATATGCATCTAACGATTAAATTGGCCGCGCCAGAAATCGCGAAGTGGTTGAGGGTCCGAGCAGTGCTTTGGGCCTGTGTGGCCGAATGCTTTTCGGTTTTATGCAATTATAAATCATTGTTTTTGATCACTTTTGTTAACTTGTAATTTATAATTTAGGGGCTTTTCTACAGCCTCAATGCTGCAAATCACCGGCGACAAAAAGCATAGCGACGAAGGAGAAGCGTTTTTTGGCCGCGTTATCGTAGCAATCACAACGCTTACACATGCGACGTGAGTCGGTTTAAAGAATTCAAAGTACGTTTTGCGTTTTTCAACAAGTTGCTAAGAGCTGAAATAAAGCAACACCCACATCTTTTTCATTTTTAGCTAGCATACAAACTTTAAAGATCAATTCCTCGTGTGTTTTAGAAGCTAACCGTTCGCGTTAACTGGCGGTACCACGATTGCCTTGCCTTTTGTTGAGATGGTATGTGAGCGCCATTGAAATACAATGGCGCAATTCTTTTACAGGTATCTTGTCTTTTTCGCTGAAGATGATGCTTCTGTTTCCTCCAAACTCAAAAACACCTCGATACATTTCTTTAAATGTATCAACAAGTGTAGTCTGACAATGAAAATACATCGCATACTTTCCTTTCCGGGACTTTATCTGGTCTATCCTGACCAGACTTCCGCTTTTTGTTTCTGTCGTGAGATAACTGGGTTGCCCCCATTTCAGGGTCTCCTCCAGATCACCAACTCCGTTTGTTTTTGACGCAACATCGAATATCAGTTGGCGGAGAAACAGGAGCTTCAGTTTTACCTTTTTCGGGTAGGTGTCGAAGACCGCGGTGACTTCCGGGTTTTTGATGTTCTTTCGCTTAGTCATGCTCGATGTTCTGGCCCGTGAAAAAAACGTTACTTGCCGTTGAACTTAGGTGTGTCAAAGCTTTTTAAGCAATAATCCAATTTGTTCAGATCCGTTTGGCTCAATGCAATACGGGATGTTTTTAATTCCTTGGCGACGCTATATGCAAATCTGCGGGAAGATTCGGGGTATTTGTTGCGGTCCACAACAGCGAGAGTAAGCCAAGGCTGATCCCTCGAAGGGGCGCGCAGCGACCCTGCGGTCGGCTCGAATCGGTTAGAAGCCAACTCTTTTTTCATGTTTCAGGCTCCGCAAGATGAGGCTAATGGCACCTGCCATTATTGCTACATCAGCGATGTTGAAGATGCCGGTTCGAAGGCTGCCAAGCCCGATGTTTAGAAAATCGATTACGTAGCCACCATACGCTATACGGTCGATCAGGTTACTGAACCCGCCGCCTGCAATGAGCGAAAGAGCAATTGTTGTGGCGCGTGGCAATGCTGGCACGTACAAAAGATAGCCTAGAATTCCTAACACAATTGCACCAATACCGACTGTGAATAATAGCCCTCGCGCTTTTTCAGGAAGTGAGGAACCGATACTTAAAAATGCGCCTTTGTTCTCAGCGTACTGCAACCTGAATGTATCGTGAGCGAATGACAAGACTTCGTTTCGAGGCAGGTATTCTTTTGCCACGGCTTTTGTTGCTTGATCGCAGCCAACACAACTGAGAAGTGTAATGGCGACAACTACTATTTGTATAAATCTGGCCATACGATCTCCTTGGCTTTTAACGTAAAATTGAGGGGCGCACTTCAGTGCGCCCCGTTTGAATGCAGGGTTATGCGTCAACTTCTGACCATACTGCAAATTCATTACCACTTGGCTCAATGAAGTGAAAACGGCGGCCACCTGGAAAGGTCCAGCCAAATGCTGTTTCGAAAAATCGCTTTGTTGCCGCAATATCTTTCGCAGGATATTCAACGTAGTTAATTTTCTCGTGTTCATTCATAGCCAATTTCTCCTTAAACTTTGCGTTGCGCGGCGGCCCTCAATTTCTAGAAAACCAGATATTTTTTGTGTGTAACTTTTAATATCGAAAACTTATAACGTAAAGTTGAGGGGCGCACCGTTTTTGGCGCGTTCTTCTCGGACGCCATGTTAGGCATAGCGACCTATTCGCCCAGTGACAGACGAAGAGGGATCATGGCCGAAAAACCGAAACCATGCTTTTGATAAAAACGTTGCGCTGACTCATTGGCGCGGTCTGTGAGCAAGGTAATGCGTTTGCATCCGTTCAAGCGTGCGAGTTGAATGGCTTGCTCTAGGAGCTGAGAACCCACACCAGCGCCGCGAACATCGGGGGAAACCACCATATCTTCCAGTAGCGCAACGCGATCGCCAAGCGCAGTAGATACTGTATACAAAAGATTGACCATACCCACAACTTGGCTGTCTTGGCGGGCGACGATGATAAGCCCAATTTCCGGGCTACTCATGATATGAGCCAGGCCACGGCTTTGTGCTTCGTGATCGGGTTTGAACTCTGCTTCTTGAGAAAACAAGATATCCAGCAATGCGCAAAGTGCCGGGATGTCTGAAGTATTTGCAGGAGTAATTTGCATCGTTGTGTCTATTATTCCTTGATGGCGAAATATTTGTTACCACTCCGGTCCCCGAAACTTGAGGATGTCTTTCATTGCAGCCTCCCAGTGTTCCCGGTTCCGATACTGAGTAACGACCCATTCATCCGACTTTTTAAGGACTATTTTTTCTTCTGTCGGAGCCTGTTCTTGATGAAGATTATCAGCATGTCTCAATGTTCCAGAGAGCGACATATTCGAAAATACTCCCTCGAAATGGAAAATATCCTGACTAGGAACCCTGTAAGTACACCAAAGTTCTCTACGAGAAATGAATTTGGATCTGTTCCATATAAGTATTCATCTCTGGTATAGTGTTCATTCCAAAATTTCTTGTCGTACATTATTCTTCTCCAAGAGGCATAACGCCGAGTTAATCTGCGAGCTACGAGGCGCGAAGCGTCGACGTAGCGAGTCAGGTTGAGCGACGTGTTATACTTTTTTAAACGCCGTATGATAGTTGATGGTGCCTGACTTACCGTGAAGATAACCCGGTTGTAGTTCTACAACCATGAATGCCTCCTCCAGCGCTTCATATTTGCAGCTTATACCAAAGCGCATTGTGGGCATAAAACCAAAGCGGGGGTAATACTCAGGATGCCCCAAGACGACGACGGCACCGAATCCGAGTTCTTTACACCACTCAAGACCAGTGCGTACAAGTGCGGAACCGATGCCTTTTTTCTGATGTGCCGGAGCAACAGCCATAGGCGCGAGGCCCATGATCTTCAGACCAGAATGATCAGATAGCGAAACCGGTGAAAACATGATATGGCCCACAACTATTTTATTGTCCTCCGCAACAAGCGAAACTACCGGGTGTGCTTGTTTTCGCAGGGTGTCGACAAGATTTGCCTCGGCTGGCGATTCAAACGCAGAAACGTTCACAGCATGTATGGCCACCAAATCTTGTTCGTTTTCGTTCCGAACTAGCACACGACCTCTCAAAACGTATAGTGCCGCGTTGAGACGCGCGGGGCACGAGCATGACAGGAAACAGTACGCTGTCTCACCGCGTCGGCCTCGAACGCGATGTTAGTCGTCGCCCGATGCAATAAACTGAACTCCTCATGTTTCTGAAGCGCTCCATGGTGAACAAATGTCGATAAGGCACCCATTAGGATCAACCGTCAGGAATCGGCGCTGACCGTAAAACTCGTTTCGAGGTTCTTGAATAATTTTCAGGCCTTTGGCGATTGCTTTCGAATAGACTTCATCGACGTTCGGCACTACAAATGTAATGTACATGCCGGTTGGCGCTGTTTGATATGGTTCAGGCACTAACTCGTGACTACGACGAATAATACCGAGTTCGATCTCCGCGTTGGTTGGACAAGACAACTGGACGTACCAGTCACTGTCGTAGTTCACCTTGAAGCCGAGTAACTCGACGTAGAAGTCACGGCTTTCCTGCAGATGATCGGAACAGATATTGGTGAGAATGCGGGATAAACTCATTGGTAACCTCGATGCATCTTGGACGGTAAATGTTCGCCATGAGCCCCCCGGGCCTC
>JANNJI010000318.1:0-4885 GCA_031405795.1 Gammaproteobacteria bacterium | reverse complement strand
TGGGCCTCGATCGAGGCCACCAGGAGCCGCCGCCCGGGGACCACTCCGGTGAGGAGGAAGGTCCCGTCGGCGGCGGTGGTGGTGTCGTTCGACTGCCCCTCGACCACCACCCGCGCCCCAGCGGCTCGAATCTTTTAATCGTACCTGTTTTAAATGCATACTGCCCGACGGATAACTGGAATCAATCAGAAACTGGCTCAGGAACGGATACAACTGCCAGGGCGAGGAGGAGACATAATGAAAGGCATACCCCTGCTTCGCCCAGTGCCGATACAAATCCGGCATGTTCGGCACTGCGGTAAAAGGCCGGACAAAAGTATTTTTCATTAATTCTTTTTTGTCCAGTACATTGGATTGTTTAATCGTGTCGTCAATATCGGAGATGACGGAAATACCGGTTTCATCGGGACATTGTATGTCCCCGGTAAATACGCGTTTATCATCGCTATTCATCAACACGTTCGCCGTCACGTGATTCTGGCAGGCGGATTTGCCAACGGGCAATGTCACAGTGAATTCAAAATGGCCGTTGGCTGAGCTGTCCGGTGCTTGGTAAGCCTTGCCATTGATACCAATGATAATTTGTTTCTTACGTTCATTATCCACCAAAAACATGCGCACGCGTTGTTCAAACAACGGACGTTGTGCGTCGGTCACATCAATAAAACTACGGAGCGAGTTGACCACGGCATGACGCCACATCGACTCCGGCTCGGGTTCAAAAACCCAACCATGAATCGAGGCTACCCAGGCTTGCTGGGTAGCATCGAAGTGGGCATTCGTGGGCAGTAGGATAACGTCCTCGTCCGTTTTGAGGTTACTGGTAAAACCGGGTGCGACCGGTTTGAATTGTGCGCAACCGGTTACCATCACGCCGACGCTTAAGATGATAATAGCTATTTGATGAAATTTCATGGTATCAGCCCAGTGTGATAAATAGATCAGCCCTCATTAGAAGCGCCAACCAAGTGTAAATTCTGCATTCGGCACCGTTCCACTGAGAAAGGATGTGTTAATTGGCAACGAGGCACTACCGATTTGACCAACAACAGTTTCAGGAAGAGAAAAATAAGACACGCCGATACCCGTGGTGATATTGAAATGTTCCCACATCGCTTGGTAAGACAGCACCAATGTATAGATACGTGTGCTGATATCAGCATAGTAACGTTGATTGTCCGACGGATTTACTTCCGATATAGTGAACGAGCCATACAGAGCAGAGAGCCCAATTAACCAACCCCCATCACGCACATTTCGAAAATAATAATTCCCTCTTAGACCGATGGCCGTGCTCTCATATTGAACATCAGAAAGCTCATAGTCAAAATGGTACACCATCGGCCCGATGGTATATTTCTCAGCAATAGAGTAATCCAGTTCCAGATTATAAATTCCGATGGAGTCGCTTACCGGCGCTGTTCGAATATTCCAATTCTGGTCAGCGTAGACAGTTGATGCTGTTGCCATAAGCATGACAAAAATAATATGCCTGCATTTCCATATCATGGTATGCAATGGCTGATGGGTTATTTTTCTGTAGCAGGGCATATACTCTCCATTTTTTGTGATAAGTGGTTTTTAAGGGTGTTTGAATTATGTTGGTAACGGCTGATCGTGGCAATAACGCATTAAAAAATCCCTGTCCTTGTAAAAGAAAATTCTTTTATCAGCGGCTGGCTACGTACGGGGTTGGTACATTTTGGTGTTTCCAGACTAATTTTAGTGGGTTGATGTACGACAATCTCATATTTTTTTGATTCTGTTTTAAATGGTTTTTTTGCCACGATAGCAATGTTGGGCTTACCAACACCAACCGCTTCCAGTTTTGCAATCGGCGGATTCCATTTGACATCGACATGGGCATTCTTCAACGACGAGAGCATGGTTACTTTGACGATTTGCGGATTATCGGGAACAGCGTTGCTAATTTCGACGCGCTGAATAGAACAGGGGTTTAGCTTATCGCCAGTGAAGTTTTTGCAGGCCTCGTCCGCTGTTGTGGTTTGATAGGAGTGCAGGGCCATGTGCTCATGTATGCTCGAAAAAGTAACGTTATAGTCGAGTTTATCGATGGCTTTTTGATATCCCGCACAGGTGGTAAGTGCGATGGTGGACAGCAAAACCAATAAAATTCTAGGTATCCGCATATATTATAGATGTCACACGTTAATAATGCCCATAAAATTAAAGAATAACGTCAGCACGGGTAATATCCGTGGGTGACGCAGCAGTATTAATTATATTTACTTACCTGTACTCACTTAGCTTTATGGCACCAGTATATCATTGAAACTTGATGCTGTTCCCGGATTTAAATCAGTTACTCTGAGAATACTTTTTGATGCAGAGTCCACGCGGCAGAGTTCTTCGCCATAACCAACCGTCGAACAACCTAAATAAACGGTGTTGCCTACGGAAAATAAGTTTCCACTAAATAACATTAACGGTGTAACAATGGATGTGGTTGTCGCATCCGTTCCTTGTGATTGCCATAAAACTGTACCGGTCGACTGGGAAGTCGCAAAGAAGTACAGCGTATTGCCGACAGGGGTCAACAAAAAAGGGTCACTTGATTGGAAGTTGTTATAAATATCTTTTACCATCACGGTAGTGTTTGCGGCGCCATTGCTTTTCCAAAGTTCATTTCCAAGTAAAGTGGTTTGTGCAGTGAAATACAGCGTATCACCAATGGATGCAAGATTACTGATTTGGCTGGGTCGGGGTGAAAGCGTCCCGGTTATATTGATGGTGTTAATCTCAGTGCCGTTGGATTTCCACAAATCGTCACCTATACCTGATGTGTAATACAAAGTATTGCCTGCAGCGGTGAGTTGTTTGGGCTCGTCAAAGGAATTTGGTAACACGGGGGCCGTGCCAGGTGGGGTGCCGTCACTTTTCCATAAAATCTTTCTGGCCGGGGCTAACGTGGCAGAAAAATACATCAAGTTACCTGCGGTAACCAATTTTTGACTGATGTCAACAAATGCATCCATAGCACGATTAGGATTGGCCTTAATCATTGTCGTGCCGTTTACTGTGCCGTCACTCACCCAGAGCGCACTTCGCGCTGTGTCGCTATCCGCCACAAAATATAAACGTCCTGCAAATATCGTCAGTGATGTTGGGTTACTGCCAATACTGCCAGGGTAAATATCTTTTACAATTTCTGTTCCTGCAGCAGTGCCATTCGATTTCCAGAGTTCCTTCCCATATTCTGCAGTGGTTGCAGAAAAATAGAGCGCGTTATTGAAAACAGTAAGTTCTTGGATCACGGTGTGGGTTCGGTCATCGTTGAGTAGCTTTACTTTGTACGTTCCATCAGGCGTGGCATCGGTACGCCACAAATCGGTACCAAAGTGGCTGCCGTCATTGGCAACAAAATACCAGATACCACCTAATTGAACGAGCTGCTCTGGGCGTGAATCTGCGCCCGTTGTTTTGATGTCGCGCACCATATAGGTTCCCGCGTCAGTGCCGTTGCTGACCCAGAGTTCGCGACCATGGACACCGTCACTGGCCACAAAATACAGGCGCTGGCCATCACTAAACAGTTTTTGTGGGTCACTACCAAAAGTACCGGGGTGTATCTCTTTTACTTGCACGGTACCGGCGGTCGTGCCATCGGATGTCCACAATTCATTGTAATTACCGAAGGAGTTGCTCATGGACGTCGCTGCAAAATACAGCGTATTACCAACCGTCGTAACAGTATTAAGGATACCCGTGTTCAGTGTATTTGACACCAGCGAAACCGATTGTGTGGCAAAAGAGTATTTGTAAATGTTTTTAGAAATGGGACCTGTGAAATATATATATTCGTTCGTTGGCCGGAGGTTATACATGGTGACGTTTGTTGTCGATTCACCGGGGATCGAGGCAATGCCATAGGTACCGGGTATCGTGCCATTGCTACGATACAGAACGGGACCATTTGAAAAATATAGTAGCCCCTGGTGGGCTGTCATGTTTAAAAAATCGAGACCACTACTCGCCGTGTTCGTCGAGTAAATTTTTTGCGTGCTACTTTCTGTCCCCGTCGAAATCCACAATCCAACGCCAGGGGTGTCATCCACTGCCCTGAAAAAAAGTGTATCGCCGATCGGGGTGAGGTTAATCGGTGAGCTGTCCGCGTTGCCGGCACGAATATTTTTTACAAGAAATGCATTAGTGCCGTCACTGCGCCATAATTCTTCACCGTTGGCGCTGTCATTGACGGTGAAAAAAACTGTCGTATCGGTCGCGACAAGGTTGGAAAGACTATATCCTGCCGGCACATTGGGAAAAGATGCAATCGTGACGGTGCCTGTTCTGGTGCCGTCACTGCGCCAAAGAGTTCGCGTGGTGCCGTTGTAGGTGCTAAAAATGAGTGTGTTACCAAGTACAGTAAAATCGATAATGAATCCGACCGAATTGGTTGCGGCATCGACACGCGATGTGCCCGCTGCGGTACCATCCGTTTTCCAGAGTCCGGAATTTTGATTAAAGTACAGTGTATTACCGGCGACTTTCATTTGGGTCAAACCGACACTATTGGCCATGATCAACGCTGTTCCGTTTTCCGTGCCATCGGTTTTCCATAAACCAACACCATCCTCGTTAGTTCGTGCAGTGAAATAGGTTGTACCGTTGTATGTAGTGAAATGGTCGGGATCGCTGTGGGCGTTGGTATTGATATCCTTGACCAGTGTTGTACCAATATCAGTGCCATCCGTGCGATACAACTCATAACCGGTTTGACCGTTATCCGCCGACAAAAACAGCAAGGGTGCAGCTGTCGGCGGCGGTGAACCACCCCCACTTCCGCCTCCGCCGTTGCCACCACCACCGGAGCTGCCGCTTTCACCACCGCCCCCGCCACCACAGGCGCTGATGAGTGCAAAGA
>JANNJI010000317.1:0-3979 GCA_031405795.1 Gammaproteobacteria bacterium | reverse complement strand
GGCACTCGCCGGCCCGGCCCATGCATTTCCTGCCCGAACGACGGATGATGCAGGAATGCGAGAATGTCGGAGCGCTGCATGCGCCGGTCAACGCGCCGCCGAACGGTCCGCAGTTTTCCGTGATTCCCGACCTGCCCATCCACTGCATTGTGTTGTACAACGGCAGGACCCGTATCCGTTTTAAGATGGGCGACAATCTGGTGTCCATACAAGTCAAAATCAACCCACGTCTCACTACTGCGACCCTCCGCGCAACCCAGCAACTGCGCGTAAAAATACCTTGCCGCCGCTAAGTCATGCACGGGAAATGCCAGATGAAAAGGGTAGATGCTCATTATTGTGGAGGTGCGCGCTCGTTAAACAGACATGCCGACATGCAATGTCGTGGATTTTATCGCAAACCTCACCCGCATTAAAGCAATGCCCATTCGCCACATCACAGCTGTTGCCTGGCAATATCGATCCAGGCCTTTTGCACGCGGCGATAATATTTAGGCGCACGTCCCGTGCGCCGCACCACGTCGTTAAATATTTTTGCGGCCTCGGCGATCTCACCCTGCGACTTTAGCATTAATGCGTAGCGTACCCTCGCCTCTTCCCCCGGATAGCTGTCGCACAATACCTTGTACTCCTGGGTTGAAGCGGGAATGTTACCCAACGCCTCCAAGCTACGCGCATACAATAAATGCCCTTCACTGGATTTATAGGTGGGATTGTGTTGGATCAGCTCTTCCAAAGTTTGTTTGGCTTGTGCATAATTTTGCAACGCAAAATACGCCTGCGCCAATTTTTCCATCAGCGCAGGGTTATCTGCCTCGGCCTGTAAACAGCGTTGATATAACTCTGCCGCCTCCCCTGCGCAATTCGCCTGTAAACACGCGTCAGCCAATGCAAGACGATTCGCCTGTGTATTTGCCGTCTCCAAATTATCGCGCATCGTGCGCACTTCGCGCAGCGGATCAATGGCCTTAAACAGGCCTTTTTTTGCCCGATTAAGCTGCCGATCATGGCGCAGCCCCGGAAGGATTTCGGTAATAAAATAAACCGCACAGCCGATGCCCGGTACCAACACAATAAAATACATCCAGCGTTGATCACGTCCATTGCGGATCACATGCACCACACAAAAAATCTGGATCAAAATAGACAACACACCTAACAGAGGCATACTGGTTATCCCTTAATCTTCGTGAATTCGTGTGTTCACCCGTCCCGCCATTTGATAGCGCCGCCATAAACCAATTACTAATAAACCCAGGCTCGGTAATCCTATCCAAATCATCTCGTTGTATAGGATATACAAACCGCGTGTGTCAAAGAAGGCCCGCAGCCCTAACGGCGACACTGCCAGCGGTCGAAACGAGAAAAAATACCGTGTCTCATCAAAAGGGGCAAAAAAGGCGATCCCCAGGCCGCCATTGGTCATCGCATCCAACAAACCATGCGAGACGGTGATGATAAAAAACACGATAAACAAGCCAACGCGCTGCCGGCGCCAGTTTTGGCCTCGGAAAAATACGCCCACCATCACCATGCTCCACAGACCGGCAAACAACAACGAATGCGTCATACCGCGATGGCCCCACAGGTCACCGTAGGCAATTCCAGCATGGAACCCCAACACATCCACATCCGGTAAGATCGCGCTGATCACCGCCAATAACCAAAAATACCAGGGTAAAGCACCGCGTAATCCCGCTCGCGCCAGCGCGAGCGCCACGACTCCGTGCGCAAAAGCACTTGCCATATTAAGGTAACCTCGTCGTAATCCCGTCCTGAATCCAGAAACAGCATATTACTGGGCTATCTTCTCAACACCAACTAGACTTTACGAAGTCCTACCTGAGATAGAATGAATGCAAACTGCTACAGCCCAAACCCTGGTTGATGATATCAGCGGCCTCGTCTCATTACCTGAGGTAGTCTTACGCCTTAATCAAATGGTCAGTGATGATCACAGTACGGCCGCAGAAATTGCCAAAGTCATCAATCAGGACCCCGGCTTGACGACCCGGCTACTCAAAATCGCCAATAGCCCCATGTACGGCACCTCGCGGCAGATCGACAATGTGGTGCGTGCCGTCACCCTGCTGGGGCATAAACAAATTCGTGATCTGGCCTTTTCCACCGTCGCCAGCAAGATGTTCAAGGGCATGCTCAGCGAGGTCGTTTCGGTCGAAGACTTTTGGCGTCACAGCCTGTATTGCGGATTGCTGGCGCGCACCCTGGCGCAGGCAGGCAAGATTGCCAATCCGGATGCCATGTTTACCGCCGGGTTGCTGCATGACATCGGCCAGCTGATTATTTTTCACCGCATGCCGGAACAGGCACACCAGATTATTTTATTAACTGTGCAAGGCGATGCTAATAAAGACATGGTGAGTGCAGAGCGGGAAATCATTGGCTTTGATCATACCGAGGTCGGCGCACAACTCGCCCGTAACTGGCATTTACCGGAGGTGCTGTGTGAATGTATTGCCTATCACCACACCCCGGCACAGGCAACCCACTTCCCCAATGAAGTCGCCGTGGTGCATATTGCCAATGTTATCGCCTCCCTGCCCTACAGTGACTTTCCCGCCGCCGAGGATCTGCAACGCATCGACCCTGTTGCGCTGTCACGCGTCAAACTCAGCACCGATAAATTCAATGACGCCATCAGTCAGGCCCAAGCACAAATCAATGCAACTCAGGAATTATTGTTTGGCGCGGACAGTTAGGGTATCTCTGCATTCGCGATGTTATTTGTTATTTTTCTGCCGCCGCACACGCACCGCCTGCGCCAACTCTCGTAACAAAGGCACACTGTCCTCCCAACTGATACAGGCGTCGGTAATGCTCTGTCCGTAACTTAGCGGTTTCCCCGGTATCACATCCTGACGACCGGCGTGCAAATGGCTTTCAATCATCGTACCGATGATCCGTTGCTCACCATGGGTAATCTGCGTTGCGATATCCCGGCCAACATCGACCTGACGTTGGTGTTGTTTGCTGGAATTGGCATGACTGCAATCAATCATCATGATGGGTGGCAAACCTGCTGCTGCCAATTCCCTGGCCGCCGTGGCCACGGATGCGGCATCATAGTTGGGCTGTTTACCACCGCGCAAAATAATATGGCAATCATCATTACCTGAGGTGGAAAAAATGGCGGAGTTGCCTGCCTTGGTCAGCGATAAAAAATGATGTGGCCGACTCGCGGCGTTGATCGCGTCGACCGCAATTCTTAACGTGCCGTCAGTACCATTCTTGAAGCCCACCGGGCAGGACAAACCCGAGGCCAATTCCCGATGCACCTGGCTTTCCGTGGTGCGTGCACCGATGGCGCCCCAGCTGATCAGGTCAGCCACGTATTGTGGCGTCACCAGATCCAGGTATTCGGTTGCCGCCGGTACACCCAGATTGTTGATATCCAGCAATACCTTGCGCGCCAACCGCAGGCCTTTATTGATGTGATAACTGTCATCCAGATCCGGGTCATTGATCAAACCTTTCCAACCCACCGTGGTGCGGGGTTTTTCAAAATACACTCGCATAACAATGAGCAAGTCCCTGCCCAGTTCCTCGCGTACCGTCCGCAGGCGTTGTGCGTATTCCAACGCGGCAACCGGATCATGAATCGAACACGGGCCAATAATAACCAGTAAACGATCATCCTGACCATGCAAGATCTGATGAATCGCATTGCGGGTGTTATAGATCGTCTCGGTGGCCTGTTCGGTGACCGGGTATTCAGCATGCACCACCGAGGGTGGACTGACCTCTTTGATCTCAACAATCCGCAGGTCATCCGTCCGGTATTTCATTTTGCTTCGCCTGCCATCTGTTATGTTCGTCATTGCCCTTAACCATTGCGCACTGCGCATTTCACCTTAAAACCTATGACACCTGTTTGCGCAAAACGCGTATTCTACAGGCAAGCCTGCGGATTCCCAATATCAGCAAGACACCCCTCAGTAGATAGATAATGGCTCCCCCC
>JANNJI010000316.1:0-1133 GCA_031405795.1 Gammaproteobacteria bacterium | reverse complement strand
TCATAATGCGCATGTTGCCAGTCGCCGTGGGTGGAATACTGATACACCCCGCCCCACACTGGGTCAATCAGCGCCAAGGCTGCGGTTAAATCTTTACGCGCCATTTTTTCGGCCTGCTGGTCACCGCGCAAGGCGAGCAGGAGCGCATACTCGGCGGTGTCGCGATCCAGAAATTTCTGGCCGTGGTCGAGACCGCCTAACTCCTGGTCATGCGTTGTGATAAACCGGTGTTGTAATTCACGCCGCGTGTTGTCATCGAGCAAGGGATTGCTGGCATACTGTTTTGGTGCGATTGTCAAATCGACCTCTTCCGGCACGGGATTTTCAATGAGCTTTCGCAATAATGCCTGCATCGCTACCGGTTCAATATAACCGGCACGTTTCACCAGCTCACGGCCTTGGCTATCAAATATGATCGTCGCCGGCCAACCGTAGTCACGATAGCGTTCTGCCAGATCCGGACGGGCATCGTGATCGACCTTCACGGTAATAAAATGCTGACGCAACAATTCTGTTACCGCCGAATCACGGTAGGTGGTTTGATCCATCACATGACACCAGTGGCACCACACCGCTTCAAGGTCCAGCAGAATTAATTTCTGTTCGACTCGCGCCATCTCGAACTGCGCGTCTGCCCAGTTTCGCCAGGTGATCGGCGATGTCGCCGCCCCCGCGTAGGACAAGCTCGCGCTGCTGAATAATACTGCCAGAATAATCGCTTTCACCACTGTCTCCTTTGCCTGACTGGAGCCTGACCTGCCTGTAATACGAAACAAATGACAAACTGGATGTATATTTATCTTCGAGGTATTTTGTTCATAAGATCACTGATACAAAATAATCGCCAGGATGTGATTTGTCATCATACAATAGGCATGGCACAATATATTGGACCGATCCACCACTTCTGCCGACACGCTCAGGAACAGCACCTGGTTTTTGTCATTATCAAAAATTGTCTCGTGATGTTCGCGTTGCCAAGGCCTTCCCCTGCATTTTACGTAATGCAACAATGCGAGACCTGTCAATGCGCTCCTGCGTGCCCGTGCAGCGACCGTGGACCTGCGCGTGCGCTTGTCCTTGACCAGGGTAAAGGGCTGGAGCACATAACTGCGGATCTGGCTGCCCCAGCC
>JANNJI010000315.1:0-2513 GCA_031405795.1 Gammaproteobacteria bacterium | reverse complement strand
CAAGCCGACTCTTGGCGCTTTCTTTTTCTGGATCGAGATTGGAATGGTGTTCAACGACGGCATCGCCAAATATTTCCCGGTACTGGTCTGCGTTTTGCTCAATAATGCTGGTGTAGGGAATGGCAATAATCACCCGTTGTTTTTTATGCCGCACGGCGTGATCCAATGCAAATGCCATACTTGATAATGTCTTACCCCCACCTGTAGGAACAGTCAGCGTAAACACACCCGTATTATATTTAGCCGCATCACGGCAATGCTGAAGAATGTCTGCACGAATGGAGTTGATGATCGTGCCTGGAGCGTTACCAGCCTTGCTGTGCATGTAGTTGTCGAATTGCTGTTTTAATTCCTGCACATTGGGGTAAATTGCCCGATTTTTTGTTTTGTCTGGCGACATGAATGTTTCCGTGTCTAAAAAATCCGCATCGACCAGGCAGGAAAACAACATACGCATCCACAAATGCAAACCTTCTGCGTTGCCAATCAACTTGGTTATGGGTTTATCTTGTTGCAGAATTTCTTGCGGAACAGGATTGGATAATGCTTCTTCAAGATATTTTTTCTTCTTGCCATTTTCCAATCGTTTCGACAGTGCCGATTCACCTGCTTCAGCAGTATTCCAGTCTGGCAAACCCGCATGATGACCCGCAATCAGGTAGGCAAGTATACGTCCCGCTTGGCCGTGTTGATTGACAGCGTGAATGGCACCTGCGGTGGAATGATCGACTCGGCCTTGTTCAATATGAGCCTCTGGATCATAGCCAGATACGCTGCTGATATAACTCTGAAAAGCAGGCCGATATTTTCCCAGGTCATGCCATAATCCAGCCAAACTCGCCCAGTCACTACTACCAAAACATTCCGCCATTTCACCGGCAATGCGCCCGACTTCATGCAAATGTTCTTCCAGCGAATGGATTTCCCACTTACCATCAGAATTTTGTTTCACATGGGCAAGAGTCTGCTTGATAGTTGTTGTGTCTTCGTTATTCATATCGTAAAACAGTCCCCTTGTCGGACACCTCTCTATCGTCAATCCGTGTACATCAATCCTGAACTACCACACTTTTTCTACTTGTCATTTAAAGTCTAATGAAAAATATTAATATCCCTCGGCGAGTCCTGAATGACAATGCTTTCTCCGGCAGGGATACACTTTTATCAACACACGCTACCGCCATACAGTGAACACTCCACGTATTCAGCATTAATCATGGCACAGTCACTGTTGCAAGGGATGCAACTGTGAAAAAATAGTTTTTGGTATTTTTCCGGTGTGTTGTAGTACCGTGCGCTCATAAAACTGGCTGTTGATTTGCCGGTCGAGCTGGCGTACCGACCAACCGCACGCAAGGCTTCGGTTTCGTAGAATGTGCGGGCGTGCAGGTCTTTGACAGATAACAGGCGGACATAGGTTGACCAAGGCGGCGGGAAGGCGTCTGTACGCGGCGCGATCAGCACCGCGCTGTTCAAATTCAACTATGTGCCGACCAATTTCCCAATAAGTTGCGGTGATGAATGCGTTGACTGCGCGTGCCGTATTTTGCCGGGCAGTGTGCAGCAGTTGCACAATGTTATGGTGTACGCTTGTGTAGCCCGCCAGCTGTTGCCGGGCATGGCGCGCGGGATTTTGTTTGGGGTTGCTTGTTGCTGACTTTTTCATTTCGTTGCTTTCCTTGCTTGTCCTATGCTCAACGCACATCCTGCTTAATTTCCTTCAACCCCAACACCCGCAGGCTGTGGTCGAGAATGTGGTACTCGCCACTTGTGAACGCCCCACGCATCCAGCACTAATCATGGCACAGTCACTGTTGCAGGGGGTGCAACTGTGAAAAAATATTTATTCGGTGTTTTGGCGGTGTTGTTGCGTGCATCCTGCCTGGCGGTGCTACTTCTCGTGGCACGTGCCTGTGTCATGTTATTCCCCAGCCAAGGTACCTGGACGGCGCATTATTCGATCTGTTTTAATCCCAACACCTGCGGGCTATGGTCCAGAATGTTATGTTCCCCCACGTTATAAAACGCCGCTAGTGCATCCGTGTCAATGGTGACGGTCAACTCATCGTGCTGTATGACATAATCCGTAAAATTATGGTGGTCATGGTATACGCGAAACAGGTAACCGCCGTCGAAAGTGCGGATGATCGTACCCCTGACCCCGGCCGCTGACGTTACGTTGGCGGGTTGTCCGCCGTACAGATAGTCATCTTTCAATGATGTCGTTCTTTTCATATCTTCTCTATCTTTTTGATAAAGTTTCGTTTTTGTTTGTAGTCCTTGCGCAGCTGCGCAATGTAATATTCAAATTGCTGCGTTTGTTTGCGTTCACGCATGAGTTTTTTAATCTTCGTCAGCAGTGTGGCGGCGTGATCGTAGGCACGGTTGTTGGTTTGGCCGATGATGCCACCGATGCTTCGGGCCCGCCCATCGCGCCGATCGTCACCGGCTCGCGCGGATCGAGCACCTGGCGCGGCTCGTAGGGCGGCAGGTAGCGGTCGACCTGCGCCTGC
>JANNJI010000314.1:0-2916 GCA_031405795.1 Gammaproteobacteria bacterium | reverse complement strand
GAACGACTCTTGAAATGATTGCGAACCACCGACCAGACGTGCCTTATAGTCAGGTGGTAACACCTCATGGGCAATCGCTTCGGCGCGTGCCAACGCCTCTTGTTGTGATTTGCCCGCCTGGACATTAGCAAAGATCTTGATCGCACGTTCACGGTCGTTGCGATTGATCTGCGCCAGGCTCTTGCCCTCACGCACTTGCACGACCTCAGACAGCGAGATCAATTCGCCGCGATTGTTACGCACAAAGAGTTTTTTAATCTGATCGACGCGATCCATTTCCTGATCACGCAGCCGTACCCGCACATCGTAGCGGTGACCCTCAGAAGAATATTGCCCGGCAACCACGCCTCCGACCATTGCATTCATGGTTTGTGAAATGGCCTGAATACTTACACCACGTTCAGCAGCACGCGCACGATCCGGAATGATCTGGATCTCCGGTTTGCCCAACAGGTAATCGCTGTCGGTATCAGTGACCAAGCCTGTGGCATTGAGCTTCTCTATGATCGTCTCTGAATACGCCACCAGTTTGTCCCAGTTGCGCCCTTGCACTGCGATCTCTACAGGAAAACCCCGAGTGGCAGTGAAACCACGCTGCGACAGATCTTGAATTGACGCTTTTAAGCCCAATTTACGCAGCGCCTTGCGCGTCACAGCCATTAATTCCTGTTGCGATAACTCGTGACCGGCCTCTTTGTCGATACCACGCTCACCCTTGGCTTTCATGCTGACAAAAACATTTACCAGGTTTGATTGCCCTCCTGTTCCGAACCCACCCACCGCCACCATGTAACGACGAATCTCCTGCCGCGAGGCAAAATATTGCTCGGCCTCACGCGTCTTCGCATCGGTAAATTCCATTGACGAATCAATCGGCGTCTGCATGCGAACAATGAAGGTGCTCTGATCCTGTGCTGGCATAAATTCTTTATTGATATAATTGAGCGAATAAAGTGACAAGACAAAGAAAAGCAGTGCACTGCTAATCACTTTCCATGGATGTGCGAGCGCCACAGTTAATAACTTGTGATATAGCGTAGCAATCGTGCGGAAACTGTAATCCGCGGCTCGACCGATGCGCGTGGTGCGATTGCCCACCTCGACGAATTGCGAGGCACGCATCGGTGTGAGGGTCAACGCCTCCAGCAACGACAACAATACTGCCACCGTCATAGTAATGCCGAACTGGAAAAAGAATTTACCGATCACACCACTCATGAACGCCACCGGTAGGAAAATCGCCACCACTGCGAGCGTCGCCGCCACCGCAGCAAAAGTGATCTGGCGCGAGCCGACCAGCGCTGCCTGCACGCGGCCCTCGCCTTTTTCGCGATGACGCACGATGTTTTCCAACACCATGATCGCATCATCCACGACAATACCGATGGCCAGACTCAGACCCAACAGAGTAAAGGTGTTGAGCGTGAAACCAAAAAAATACAAAACAATGAAGGTACCAATAATAGACGTTGGAATCGCCAACAAAATATTCAGTGTCGCGGTCCAACTACCAAGGAATAACCAACACACCAATGCCGTGACCAGCGCTGATAACACCAGCGCGTACTTGAACTCGTCCACCGAGTCCTCGATGAATTTGGTGGTGTCGAAATTCACCGCGATCTGCATGCCCTCCGGCAAGGCCTTCGCCACCTCCGCCATGCGTGCCTTGACACCCTGCGCTACCGCCACGGAATTCGAGCCGCGCTGTTTACGAATGCCGATGCCAACGCCGCGTTCGCCGTTGGAACGCGATATGCGCCGAACATCGTCCAGACCATCTTCGATCTCGGCCACTTGATTCAACAGGATACGGCTGTAGATCGGTTGACCGCCGCGCTGATTGATAACAATATGCCCGAATTCCTGCGCAGTCTTCACCTCTCCCATGGTGCGCACATCGTACTCTTTGAGTGCCGTACTGATCTGTCCGGCGGGTAATTCGGAATGTTCATTCTTAATCGCATTCAGTACATCGGTCACTGCCAGATCATAGCGATTGAGTTTGTCCCGCGCGATCCAGACGCGCAGATTGGGATCGACATAGCCACCAAAAGCGATCTCGCCGACACCGGCGACAGACGAAAATTGGTTCTTGAGTGTGTCTTTGACATAACGCATCAACTCGCGCAACTGGTGCCGATCACTGGTGACCGACATCCACAATATGGGTTGGTCTTCCGGATTACTCTTGCTAATCACCGGCGGCTCGATGTCGCTTGGCAGATTACGTTGCGCGGCCGCCACTTTGTTCTGCACCTCCTGCAAGGCGTCGGAAATATTGCGGGAGAGTTCGAACTCGACGCTGATCGTTGCTTGCGCGTAACGCGAGGTCGAGGTCACGTTGCGCACACCTTCCACGGTTGTCACTGCGTCTTCGATGACATCAACAACATTGGTTTCAATAATCTCGGGCGCCGCGCCAGGATAATCCACCCGCACCGACACTACCGGGAAATCCACATCCGGTAACTGACTCACCCCCATGCGCGAGGCGGAGATCAAACCGAACAAGATCAATCCTGCCATCAACATCCAGGCGAACACCGGTCGGCGAATGGCAATCTCAGGCAGGTTCATGGTGTATGTCCTTCGGCAGGTATTGGTCGGCGAACGGTCGCCACTTGCAGGCGCAGTAAATTCAATTTTGCGCTAAAACGTGCGCGATCCAAGGCCCGTTCGTTTTCCTGGAACGTGGTTTGCGCCTGCAACACCTCCAGATTGGTGACTAAACCCAGACGGTAATCACGCTGCTGCGCACTATAGTTTTTTTGCGCGGCGTCGGTCGCCTTTTCCAGTGCCTCAAGTTGTGCACGATCAAACTGGATGTTCTGATAAAGGGTACGGATCTCCTGTTCCGCTTGCCGACGCACCTGGCTGGTACCGAGTTCGGTTTGGGTGTGCTGCGATTGCGCC
>JANNJI010000313.1:0-5317 GCA_031405795.1 Gammaproteobacteria bacterium | reverse complement strand
CGAATCAAATTGTTTGGCATCACAGTGTGCCATGAACAAGATAAATCAACGGAGGTTTGACGTCATTAACATTTGTTAACTTGGTCCGGTCTCATCGCTATGGATCAAGTGGCTGGTTGCGCAGCCGGGACAAAGTGACTTCGGATACACCGAGATAGGAGGCTAAATGGTACTGCGGGATTCGTTCGGGCAAACTGGGATGTTGGCGTAAAAAATCCTGGTAACGGGATTTAGCATTATATTGTAAAAAACTGCGCTCCCGTGATAATTTGCCAGCAAGCACTTGCTCAACAAATCGTCGTTCAAGTCGTTCTACCGAGATGTGTGGTTCGTAGAGTGCTTCAAAATCAGTATAGCGAGCGGATAAGAGAATAGTATTTTCCAGTGTTTGTATTCCATAAGGCGACGGGGAACCTGAAAAATCCTCGGAAAAGGAGGCTGTTAATGTGTTTTCTGTAATAAAGGCTTTGTTCCATTCCTTGCCATCATCAGCGATGTAGTAGTATCGCAGCAATCCAGCGCACACAAAATAAAGCCCACTCGTTGGGTCGCCAGGCAGGACAATATGGCTACCTTTGTTTAGGGTGCGCAGTTGAAACAAGCAAACAAAATCGTTCCATGCCGCTTCGGCTAACGGTGCAAACTGTTCGATTTGCGCACGCAATTGTTTCAGAAGTTGTTGTTCAATCATTTTTTATCTACATCGGCGGTTGGCGACTATAAGATTTGGTGTCTGGGGGCCAATCCATTTTAGGCAACCCATGTGACACCCTCTGGCAGCGTATAACAGGAATATTCAAAATGTAACACCCGTCGTGACGTGGTTGCTACGGATTTTTCGGAAGAGTGCAGAACATGAGGGCGCATGACTACTGCGCCACCTGCAGGTGTTTCACAATATACCGCCTGATCTTTGTTAATTTGTGTGTGGACGTTATCGCTTGCAAGGAGCCCCAGGCGATGTGAGCGTGGCATAATTTTAAGACAGCCATTATCGATTGTCGCCGGATCGAGATGGACACGAATGGTCACCATGTTATTGAGCACTTCCATCGGCGGTTGCACATGCCATACCTCCGCCTTAAGCGACCACGGCCCCCAACCGGCCTGTTCAAAACGCCGGGATACGGCGACGGTTCTATCCTGGTGCCAGGTAACAAACCAGTTGTTTTCAGGTGATTTGTCAAAATAGATGGCCCGCACCAATTGAGGTTTGCCGGAGAGGTGCTGCGCCGCGACCGACAAGAGCGGCGTTGATTGCGCTAAAGCCGCAATGTGAGGAACTCGCTGCTCAATTCTACGAATTCCACCGCGCAATGGTTCCAGCTTAAGTTCGCCAAGTGCGGCGAGAAGTAGTTGCACCTCATCGGCGGTAATTAAACTATCAATTACTTCAAAACCTAAATCATCAAGTGCCACTATGCGACCCTATGGTTTTATGTCTGCTCACGTGTTGTTGTGCCGTGCCGCCACTGCGCCATATTATCCTCTATCAAAGGGTCACTTGAACCGCTAAGAATATAAGAAAAGAACAGAAGGAATCAAGGAACCGCGAACAGTGGCGTAGTTCGTGTTGCCTCCTGATACAACGTAGTCAATGCCTTATTGCGGTAAAGAGATGAATGCGGGGTAATTTCTCACAGTCAACCGGCCTTTTTTCTCACAGCGATAAATTTTCCGGCCTCTTAGACTGGGTACCTGTAACATGTTTTATATAAATCAGCTGTAGGCTTAACCTGACATAACAATCAGGTCGCACTGACAGATTGAGATTACAAATTTATTTATAATTACTGGCGCAATGAAGTTAAGTCGTCAAATGTATTGCAGACAGAGGAGTGAGTAAGATGCAACAAGCTAATCGACATGGCGAGGCAAAGTCCATTCCATTTCGCACCGGGCGATTTTATTCCATTGGCAGTGCCTGGTGGTTTGCCATTCGGCGCGGGCCGGATCAAGGGCCTTATCAAACAAAGTCGACTGCAAAACAAGCATTGATCGAGTTCTTAAATGATCAATTCGCCTTTGATAAGATATTGCACCAGGACCTGCGTTTACTGCATGGCAACAGTAAGAACCTGATCTGATGTGTACTATTTAAAGACTTGCCCACACAGCAGCGAATTGATCCTGCGCCGCTGGTTGTATTGACGAATCAACAGAATTTTGTTTTTCATCCGACCATGTTACATAGTGTGCGCTACCTGATGGCGTTGTAAAAATGGCCTCCTTTAATTCAAAGCGTCGTAACTGGCCATCACATTCTAATGCAAGTATTTTACCCTCTAGCCGCGTTGGCAGTGCGGGCAAAAACAGTACAGTACCCTGTTCATCTTCACCTATTAAAGCCTTGATTGGTTGGCTTTGGTGGTGACGTGCCTGTATATGCAGTTGTGTTGGTTTAACCTGGCTACTGAGCCGTTTAATACCGGCACGAATCGGTCCTGTTGCCGGGCAGACCAGCCAGCGAATTTCCCCCAGCTGCCATTGACCATTTTTCCCACGTGCCGCAATCAACTCACTGGTTTGGATATGTTCGATACCTTCTTGCGGTACGGCAACACAAAAACCACCTTTGCTGATATTGACGATACGCGCCGGTAAATAATGGTAGGCCTTTAAACGAATACTTTCGGTCCATGAGGGTGGCGGTGGATCGGGATCAAAATAGGCGGTATCCCAGATATCGCGGGTATTCTCGCGTTCTGTTGCGAACCCATGAATATTGAACGAGCTTGGACTATCCAGCAAAGAGATCTCAGTACTGAATGTAAATTGTTCGCTTGGTGTATCAATGGGTTTGGTCGGTGCGGTAGTGCGAGGTGATTTCATCTCGCGGCCCTCTGACACAAGATAGTGAATCGCGCTAATTCCAATGGCCAGTTCGGCATTACCCTGAATACTGCGGCGTTCACTGTCGCGAGTTGCGGGCCGACCCCAATTATTCAGTAATACGATGGCGCTACGCCGCCCAATGGATCTGTCGCGCGCCAAATTAATTTGGCTCTGGTCCGCTTTGGCAGTATTTAACTGTTGCTGAATAAATTGTATTAACGGGGTGATATCAAAGTAACGAATATTCGGCGCATCTGCCTGGAAGCCAGGTTCACATGCAACCAAACCCGGTGACATATCCGTATTGGCTATGAAGGCATATGTCTGCGCATGGTGTGGCTGACGCTGCTCGCCCAGGGCGGTGTGGTTCACCCAGATGTCCATATTGTTGAGCACTTCATGGAGTTCAGTTAATTTGAACAAACTGGGGGATAATAGATTTATCAGCAGCAGTTTTTTAAATTCAATGTCAAGTGTGGTTTTGACATTGGTATTACGCAGACAGGGCACTTTGCTATTGAGCAGCTCATGTTTTTCAATCAATTGATACAGCCAATATAGTCCTTGCCACGTGCCGCGCGGGAATGGCATATACAATAAACGGTAATTGCACAACAGTAAGCTGTGATAAAAAAGAATACGATGTACTGCGGTGGTGATCACTTTTTTCCAGCCAAAACGCCCCAGTTCAATGCTGGAGGCAATGATGCGCTGATAACCCTCAATGCTTTGGCGTAACAGCTGGTTGTATAGATCAGAAATTTTGCGGCGTTTGGTTGATAAGGGAAGTGGCTTACCGACATAGTGTTTGTGGAGTTCCGGCAAGATCCGGGTGAGTTGTTGTGAAATACCCTCAAGTAAAATGAAATGCTCTTTGACCGGAACGTTGTTCTGGCGATTGACGCCACGCATGGCCGAATACAATTGACGTGAGGTTTCCCCAATGTGGGCAAGCGGTAGCTGCTTGAGCCAGGCATCTACAGCAGCAGGACGGATGTCAAAGTTATCGGTGTTCATTGTGGTTATTATTTCCAGTCATCTAGCTCATGCTTCTTGCAATTTGGTTGCCAAGTTTCAGTACATGGCGTTTTCACTTTCACGAGCAGCGTAGCTAAGTGCACAAAATCAGCAGCTTGTTCGCAGGGTGTCTAGTGGGCCTTCGGCTCAAGAGTGTGATGTAGCGCACATTTTAACCCAATGTTGAGGAGAGCGGATAATATTTATCCGCCCTCGTTATCTTTTGTAACAATGGATATGGCACACAGCAATGCATGTAACGAAGTACTCATGCAAGAGTTAGGGCGTTGGTTGATATTTCTTATGGGCACATAGAAGGAGAGAATAGCTTGCGGATAAATTGGCGTTGACTAGCGAGCGGCGTAGAATAGCGGCCCAACATCTAAGCAGCTCACTAGGATCTAGCCTGTTATGTTTTTTCCAGATCAGTACGATGTCATTGTTATCGGCGGCGGCCATGCGGGCACTGAAGCGGCATTGGCATCAGCACGGATGGGTGCTAAGACTCTGTTGCTGACTCATAATATCGAAACCCTGGGGCAGATGAGCTGCAATCCAGCCATTGGCGGGATTGGTAAAGGTCATCTCGTTAAAGAGATTGATGCTCTCGGCGGCTTGATGGCGCAGGCCGCCGATCAGGCCGGGATCCAATTCCGTATTCTCAATGCCAGCAAAGGTCCAGCTGTGCGTGCAACACGCGCACAAGCGGATCGCGCCTTATATAAACAAGCCGTGCGCCGCGTTTTGGAAAATACCCCCAACCTGACCTTGTTTCAACAAGCCGTTGACGATCTGATAGTGGAACATGACCAGATTAAAGGTGTGGTCACGCAGATGGGGCTACAGTTTGCTGCACGTGCAGTGGTGCTCACCGTGGGTACCTTTCTCGCCGGTCGCATCCATATCGGTTTATCGAATTATGAAGGTGGGCGTGCCGGTGATCCGCCGGCCAATGCCTTGTCGCGCCGTTTACGCGAATTACCGTTGCGGGTGGCGCGGTTGAAAACCGGCACACCGCCACGCATCGATGGCAATAGCATCGATTATTCGGTAATGGTGCCACAACCCAGTGATGATCCCTTGCCGGTGTTTTCCTATCTGGGCAAGGTGGAGGATCACCCGCTGCAAATTGTTTGCCATATTACTCAGACCAGTGAACGTACCCACGAGATCATTCGCCAGGGCTTGGATCGCTCACCGATGTACACCGGTGTGATTGAAGGTATCGGGCCGCGGTATTGCCCCTCGATCGAAGACAAGGTCGTGCGTTTTGCACAACGCGATTCCCATCAGATATTTGTTGAGCCCGAAGGCCTGAATACCACCGAGATTTATCCCAACGGTATTTCCACCAGTTTGCCGTTCGATGTGCAACTCGCCTTTGTGCGGACGATCAAGGGTTTTGAAAAGGCGCACATCACGCGACCCGGCTATGCCATCGAATATGATTATTTTGATCCACGCG
>JANNJI010000312.1:0-5644 GCA_031405795.1 Gammaproteobacteria bacterium | reverse complement strand
ATGTCCGACCACCATGCCCATCAACGCACCAATGGGGCCACCCAAGGCAAACCCAAGTGCACCACCAATTATCTTACCCCACCAACTCATCGTATTATTTTCCTTATCGCGGTTTGAAAAAACGCAAGCGGTTGGCATTGGTCACCACCGTCACCGACGACAGCGCCATCGCCGCACCGGCAATCATCGGGTCCAACATGATTTGCGTAAACGGATATAATAAACCGGCGGCCACCGGAATACTCACGATATTATAAATAAAGGCGCCAAACAAATTTTGTTTGATGTTGCGTAAGGTTGCCTTGGACAAAGCAATGGCATCCGCCACCCCATGCAGCGATCCGCGCATCAAGGTAATCGCGGCGCTCTCCATCGCCACATCCGTGCCCGTGCCAATCGCAAATCCCACATCGGCTTGCGCCAACGCCGCCGCATCGTTAATTCCATCACCCACCATCGCCACGCGCCGATTATCTTTTTGCAATTCGATGATCACTTGTTGTTTTTCCGCCGGTTGTACCTGGGCAAAAACCCGATCAATCCCCAACTGTTTTGCCACCGCATGCGCGGTATGCGCATGATCACCGGTTAACATCACCACCTCAAGCCCGGATTTTTTCAAGCGGGATATAGCAGTGGCGGCATCCTCTTTTATTTTATCCGCAATGGCCAGCAGACCCAGCAATTGATCGGCGTAGGCACAGAAGACTATTGTTTGCGCCTGTTCACGCCGTGTTGTGATCACTTTTTCCAATTGTGCCAATTCTATATTATTGGTTTTCATCAACGCATCATTACCCAGTAACAGCAACTTGCCATCGACCTTGCCCATCACACCCTGACCGGGAATCACCTTGAACTCCGTAACCGCTAACAGCGTCAGCTGTTTTTCTTTGGCGGCATGAACAACGGCTTGTGCCAGGGGATGTTCCGAAGTGTTTTCAATACTTGCCGCCAATTGCAATAAATTATTGGCATTCACACCATGACTTACTTCCATCCCCACCACACTGGGTTTACCTTCGGTAATGGTACCGGTCTTATCCATTACCACGGTGGTCAACTGACTGGCTTGTTGTAATGCCTCGCCGTCTCTGATCAGAATTCCTAACTCCGCCGCCTTGCCCACCGCAACCATAATTGAAATCGGTGTGGCCAGACCCATCGCACAGGGACAAGCGATGATCAATACCGTGACGGTTGCCACGACGGCATAGTTGATGTGTTCACTGCCCAGCACGGCAAACCACGTGATGAATGTCAGCATGGCTATCACTAACACAATCGGTACAAACACCGCGGCAACTTTATCCACCAGTTTGGCAATGGCCGGTTTACTCGATTGCGCCTGACGGACCAAGGCGATGATTTGTGACAAGACGGTATCCGCACCAATCCGTTTGGATTGAAATAAAAATGAGCCGGTGATATTGATCGTGCCTGCAACCACCTTGTCACCGGTTTTTTTCTCCACCGGAAACGGTTCACCGGTTAACATGGATTCATTGATGGTTGAATGCCCATCAATGATGATGCCGTCCACGGCAATACGTTCACCGGGTCGCACCCGTACGGTTTCCTGTAAGCCGACGGTGTCAATCGGTACATCACTTTCTTTGCCATCACGGATGACGCGCGCGGTTTTGGGTTGTAAGCCAATCAAGCGCCGAATGGCTTCGGAGGTTTTGCCGCGCGCGCGTAGCTCCAGGACGGAACCAATATTCACAAAGGTGATGATCATGACCGCCGCTTCGAAATACGCATGTCGCGCCAGCTCAGGAAACAGCGTCGGCCACAACACCACTGCCATCGAATAGATCCAGGCGGCCCCCGTGCCCAACGCCACCAAGGTATCCATGTTGGCCTGGCCTCGCCGCAGATTTTTCCAGGCGCCAACATAAAAATGGCCGCCGGCATATACCATCACCAACAAACTCACCAGCCCGATTGCCAACCACAGCAGGCGTGTCTCCGCCGTCACCATCATTGGCAGGATGTCAAACATACCGGTGATGAATAACGGCACGCCAACGATGACACTCACCACCGCACGCCGTACTCGTTTGCGATACTCGAGCTGTGCCAGCAGCTCTTTTTGTTCTTCTTCATTGTGACTTTGTAACAATGCCGCGTCGTAACCCGCATCACGTACTGCTTTAATCAACAAAGCCGGTGCGACTTGGGTGGTTACTGCCGCGGTATGATCACCAAAATTAACCGTTGCCTGACTGACACCCGGGACCTGGCTCAGCGCTTTTTCAACCGCCTGCACACACCCGGCGCAGGTCATGCCGGAAATGGATAATCGGTAAACTGTACTCATTACTACCTCGAATTGTTTCCTAATTGTCACAGATTAAAAATTACGTGTTTAAAACTTTGACCCTGCCAGGTTTTGTGGTATTTAATGTACCATCCAGATAAAGCAGTGCGCCTGCATGAATACTCTACTAATACTAAGCTTGTTTGCCAAGCCGCATTTTTTAAAGTTTAAATAATATTGTGTTGTCTTTGAGGTAAATTCAAAATGGGTATACATACCGTCCATGAGCTAGTGAAACAAAATATCCGGCTGGTCTCCTTGCCAGAAATTGTGATCCGAATTAATGACCTGATTAATGATCCTAACGCCTCTGCTGATGATATAGCGCAAGCCATCAGCCAAGACCCCGCACTTACCGTGCGCCTGCTCAAGATTGTAAATAGTCCGCTTTATAATCTGCAAAAAACAATTGATTCGGTGGGCGCCGCCGTCAATATACTCGGTACCCGCCAGTTGCGTGATCTGATCATGGCGGCCGCCGTGATCAAACGTTTCCGCAACAAGGTTAACGCCATATTCGATATTGAAACTTTCTGGTGTCACAGTATCGCCACCAGTATTGCCGCGCGCACCATTGCAACTCATCTGAAATTGGCAAATACCGAACGTTTTTTTATTGCCGGCCTCTTGCACGACATCGGCAAAATGGTCATGTTCCTATTGCTACCAAACGAGTCAGTGCAATATCTCAAGGCATACCAAAACAAGAAACCCCATTTGTGCGCCACCGAGCAACTGATTTTTGGCTTTACCCACGCGCAACTCGGTGCCGAATTACTCCGTGCCTGGCAATTTCCTGAAAGTTTGATTGAGTCAACTGCATTTCATCACCACCCCAGTGAGGCTAAACAATATCCGCAAGAAACCGCTATTGTGCATCTGGCCAATGCCATCGCCAATAACATCCAGGCACCTATATCGCCGGATGACGACACCCTGCTGGACGAGGCGGCGATTGAGTCACTCGGTTTGGATCAAGACACCATTGAGGCCTTTCATGAAACCGTTTACGCCCAGCTTGATGAGGTGCTTAAGGTTCTCTATTATGACATGGCGGCTTAAGTCACAACGGCACTCTTGTCGCCTTTCAGCAGCACGCGGCGCTTCCACAAGTAAAACACCGCCGGGATCAGCCCCAACGTTAATACCGTAGAGCTGATCATGCCACCGACCATGGGTGCCGCAATGCGACGCATCACTTCGGAACCGGTGCCACTGCCCCACATGATTGGCAACAGGCCGGCAATGATTGCCACCACCGTCATCATCTTCGGTCGCACCCGCATCACGGCACCGTCGATCACCGCCTCGCGCAAATGTTGCAAAGAAAATGTCTTGCCAAATTGTTGCAGCGCCTGTTGATACGATTGATTCAGGTACACCAGCATTACCACACCCGTTTCCACCGCCACACCTGCCAACGCGATGAAACCGACACCCACCGCCACCGACATGTTATAACCAAGCAAATACAACAACCAATACCCGCCCACCAGTGCCAACGGTAATGAACCCAAAATAATTAACACTTCGGTAATGTTGCGAAAATTCAGATACAACAACAAGATGATCACGATCAAAGTGAATGGCACCACGATCTTCAGCCGTGCCTTGACCCGTTGCATAAATTCATATTGCCCCGACCAGGTAATGGAATATCCCGCCGGACGTTGCAACTGGCTCTCCACCAATTTTTTTGCCTCTTCTATGTACGAACCCAGATCACGACCTTGTACATCGACAAACACCCAACCATTGGGCCGCGCATTTTCGCTGCGGATCATATCGGGGCCATCTTCGAACTTGATCGCCGCCACATCACCCAGGGCGACATGCTGGCCACTGGCGGTAACAAACGGTAAATTTTTTAATGACTCAATGGAATCACGCACCTCCTGCGGATAACGTAATTGAACCGGATAACGCTCCAGACCTTCAACACTTTCAGTGATGTCCATGCCGCCCACACCCATCAAGACCACGTCTTGTATCTCGGCGATATTCAGTCCATAACGTGCCGCCTTACTGCGATCAATATCGATCTTCACATAACGACCACCGTGCACGCGTTCTGAGTACACCGACGCCGTACCAGCCAGCGGTCGCAAGATATCCTCGATACTTTTTCCCACCGCTTCGATAACCGCTAAATCCGGCCCTGCAATTTTCACCCCCAGCGGCGTACGCACGCCGGTGGCCAACATGTCGATACGCGTTTTGATCGGCATCACAAACACATTACTGATCCCCGGATACTGCACCGCCGCCTTGAGTTCAGCGCGAATTTTTTCGGTGGTCATCCCCGGACGCCATTCTTCTTTTGGTTTAAGGACAATCGTGGTTTCGGTCATGGTCATCGGTGCCGGATCGGTTGCGGTCTCGGCGCGGCCAATCTTGCCGAACACTGTCTTCACCTCCGGGACCGACGCAAGCAATTTATCGGATTGCTGCAATATCTGTTGCGCCTTGCCAGCCGCCAAGGACGGCATCGTGTTGGGCATGTATAACAAATCCCCCTCATCCAGATCTGGCATAAACTCAGAACCAATACGTAATACAGGCCAGGCCGTCAGCGCCAGCATGACTACCGACACACCAATGATCACGCTGGGTTTTTCAATGACATGGTGTATCAATGGCTGATACATTCTGATCAACCAGCGATTCACTGGATTTTTTGTTTCTGGTTTTATCTCGCCGCGAATAAAATAAAACATCAATACCGGCACCAAGGTGATCGACAAACCCGCTGCCGCCGCCATCGCATAGGTCTTAGTGTAGGCCAGTGGCGCAAACAGTTTGCCTTCTTGCGCCTGCAAGGTAAACACTGGCAAGAAACTGAGGGTGATCACGATTAACGAGAAAAACAACGGCGGCCCGACTTCTTTGGTCGCCGCCAGCAGAATACGGATACGATTTTCATCCGTCAGCCGTTCTTTCTCAATATGTTTGTGCATGTTTTCGATCATCACGATCGCCGCATCGACCATTGCACCAATCGCAATGGCAATCCCGCCTAGCGACATAATATTGGCATTGATGTTCTGCTGGTGCATGATAATAAACGCCACCAGAATACCCGCAGGCAGACTGATGATCGCCACCAGTGACGAGCGAAAATGAAACAGAAACACCATGCACACCAATGCCACAATCAGAAACTCTTCCAGTAGTTTGCCGTATAAATTACTCACGCCGCGTTCAACCCACGCGATCAGCCCCACCGTACCCATCTTGCAGAACGTGAACGCGAGTCGCTCGTACTTCTCGGGCCGCGAGAGTGGCGGCCGGACGAAGGGCGTCGGGCCCGCCCCGGATCCC
>JANNJI010000311.1:0-2523 GCA_031405795.1 Gammaproteobacteria bacterium | reverse complement strand
ATTATTTACTGTCTTGGAATCAAAGGCGATTTGATCAACCTGTGCCGCGATGCTTTGTTTTGAGTAAGCATCCAGTACCACCTCGGCCTTTTGTTTGAGTTTGAAATGGCTGATATTGGTAGTGGCAGTGATAACAATGGGTGGCGGGTTTTTCTGGTGGAGACAAAATGCCACGCCTGACATCTCCTATACCGAAGTAAAACCAACCCGTGGCAATATCGTCGTGACGATCCTCAGTACCGGGATTGTTCAGCCCGATAATCGCCTTGAGATTAAACCACCGCTTGCCGGGCGGGTTGAACAGGTGCTGGTCAAGGAAGGTCAGTTTGTAAAAAAAGGCCATATCCTGGCATGGATGAGTTCAACGGAACGTGCCGCACTACTGGACGCGGCCCGCGCCAAGAGTGTCGAAGAACTCCAACATTGGCAGGATTTATATCGCGCGACACCGATCCTGGCACCGATCAATGGCACGATTATCCTGCGTAGCATCGAATCCGGCCAAACCTTTACCAATCAGGATTCGATTTTTGTCATGTCGGATCGTCTTACGATTAAAGCACAGGTCGATGAAACCGATATTGCACAAATCAAACTCAAACAAAAGGCAGAGGTGGTGCTGGATGCGTACTCAAAACAAAGCATCGCAGCACAGGTTGATCAAATTGCCTTTGATTCCAAGACAGTAAATAATGTTACCACCTACATCGTTGATGTGTTACCCGAAGAGACACCGGCATATCTGCGCAGTGGCATGACGGCGAACGTCACTTTTTATATCACGGAAAGGAAAGATACGCTGTTGATCCCCAGTGATGCGATAAAAACGGAAGACGGTAAGTTTTATGTTTTAACCGTCGCCAATAATAAGCGCGACCCACCTATCCACAAACCGGTTGAGGTCGGCATTTCCGATGGTAAACGTAGTGAGATACTCTCCGGTATCACCACCGAGGATACCTTGCTGGTTGCGCGATTCAAAGGTAAAGGCAGTAAATCCGCTGGCGGACAAAGCAATCCATTCTCACCCATGGGCGCACGGCCCGGTAAGGCGCATTGACGCCAAGTCAGCCCATGATCGAAATTAACGCGATTGAAAAGAAATACCAAATGGGTACTAACACCGTGTATGCCTTGCGCGGGGTTTCACTGACCATCCGTCGCGGTGAATTCGTCGCGATCATGGGGCCTTCCGGATCCGGTAAATCAACCCTGATGCATATTCTTGGTTTATTGGACACGCCGGATACCGGTTCCTATCGATTGGATGGCAAGGAAGTGGCGTCAATGACGGAAGATGAATTGGCGGTATTGCGCCGCGAGGCGGTGGGATTTATTTTTCAACAATTTAATCTTTTGCCACGCATGAGTGCCGTGGAAAATGTTTCTTTACCCTTATTGTACAGTGAACACCGCTTGGACTTTGCGCGTGGCAAGGTCTTGCTGGAACGGGTTGGCTTGGGCTCGCGCCTATCGCACAAAACCAATGAACTATCCGGTGGTCAGCAACAACGTGTCGCAATTGCGCGTGCGTTGATCAATAATCCGCGCGTTGTGTTCGCTGATGAACCCACCGGTAATCTGGATTCGGCGAGTGAAAAAGATATCATGGCCGCCCTCAAGCAACTCAATGAGCAAGGGATCACCGTAATTATCGTCACCCATGAAGAAGCCATTGGCCGTCAGGCCAAACGTCTGATTCGCATGCGTGATGGGGTTGTTCATTCGGATGAAATACTGCATACACATACGGATGCACCGGCAGTCGTACCAGCATCGCCTGCTGTCGCAGCGACAACGCATTCTAATTTTATTCAGATTTGGGAACATTTGTATCAAGGTTTCAAAACCTTGGCGGCCAACAAAGTCCGCACTGGCCTTTCGATGCTGGGTATTCTAATTGGTGTTGCGGCAGTGGTTGCGATGCTGGCACTGGGCCGTGGCGCACAACTCGCCATTGAGACCCAGCTTGCCTCACTGGGTTCTAATTTACTGATACTGCGCACCGGCGCAATACGTGTAGGCGGGGTGGCACAAGACTCAGGTGCAACAACCCGGCTGGCTATTGAAGATGCCACCACCATTAAAGAACATATCCCTGCGGTACGCGAGACCGCCGCCGCAGTAAATGGCAAAGGGCAGGTTACCTATGGCAATAAAAACTGGAGCACGCAGTTGTTGGGTGCGGCACCTGCATACGCCAAGATGCGTGCGGCAAATCCACAGCTAGGGCGATTTTTTACCGAGGAAGAAAATCAACGACGCAGCCGCGTGGCTGTTATTGGTACCACTGTGTTGCATGAATTGTTTGCCGATCAGAACCCGGTGGGGGAGATGATCAAAATTAACAAGATCAACTTTCAAGTGATCGGTATTTTGCCGGAAAAGGGTGCAACCGGTTATCGCGATCAAGATGACATCATTGTCATCCCGGTGTTGACTGCCATGCATCGCTTGCTGGGAAAGGATTATGTCGATTACATTGATATTGAAGTCGCCAACGCCAATGACATTGAAGCGGTG
>JANNJI010000310.1:0-1750 GCA_031405795.1 Gammaproteobacteria bacterium | reverse complement strand
ACTCCGATAAGCAACAACAAATACTCCCACAAGGAGCACAATCATAATAACAGTTAATCGATGTGTCACCTGCTGAATGGCGGCACGAGTTTCCACGGCCATAACCCCGGGACCGACAATCTCTAACTGGACAGTTGTTCCCACTGCAAGACCTGCGTACTCCTGACGAATAGCCGCGATCGCATTTTGCATAACATCCAGATCCAGTGATTCACTATTTACGCGCACCAATAACAATGCACTCTCCCTCTTTGGATCAAACCACACACCCTGGTGCAGAGTTGGACCGGCAATATCGGCGAATCTGCGCAGATATTGAAAGAATTGAAGCTGTGGATCAGATACGATGTATTTGCTTAGAACGGCCCCGCCACCAATTTGCAGCTCCTTTACGCGTTGCTCAAATGTCCTGCGGATTCCTGCCACAGACCAGTTTGCCTGACCGTCCAAGAGATATCGGTATGGAAATAGCACGTCCAGTGCCTGCCACTCCTGCACAACTTCGCCATTATATACATTGTGAATGACACCACTCTGTGTACTTAGTTGTTGGCGTAACTGCTTACTTAACGATGACAACTGTACTGCCTCTGCTCCATAAAGACTCAACATCAGCATCGTGGCAGCCGGGCCATTTTGTAGTTCATCCATTAACGTTTGCAACTGTGGATCATTACGTGCAGCAGGCATAAACTGCTTTATGTCACTGACCAGATGTAATTGTGATGCAAGAAATGCCAGCATTAGACCAACCGCTGCAAACCATACCGCCAAACGCCAGCCACCTCGAAACTTAACGGTCATGTATGATCTCGGTAAGGAGGCTATCGCCGTTGTGGTATTCGATACGCACATCGCTGATACGATTACCATTACCATGTAAAACAATCCTGGCAATACGATTGGCAATCTTTTTTTCTTTTGGTACCAAGGTCAACATCCAGACGGTTTTTATTTCAGTAAAGTTGACCTCAAAGCGACCAAGTAATCCATTGATATTTCCCTCCAGAACGTCTCGCAAGGCATAAATCCCGGCTGCCAGTTCCGGTTGCTGCGACAACTGGGAGGTATGTGTCTCGCCGTTACGCTCTAATAACAACTGGTCACCTATAACTCGTTGCGTAACCACTTCGGGCTGTTCTATAAATTTGCTCAGCTGCCCCGGCACTTTGTAATGTAGCCGCCCTTTTGATATCAGAGGCTTATCCAGATATTCTGCCATCCATGTCTCTACAAAACTTGCCCGTGACTCATGCTCAGTGGCAAAACCAGCCAGGCGATCTGCCAATAAATCTGCAAATACCACGGGACTTGATAACATCAACAGCAGACAGAACAATCTTTTCATTTGCCATCTCCCCAGTAATCATAAAAATTAAACCAATTAAAGGGATATTGAAGCAGCATAGCTTCAATACCATCAACATATTGCTGCATGAATTCTGCTACTACCGTTGCACGCTGTTCCCGTGGCACGGCCTGGCCCTCGCGCAGCAGTGTAAAATGTATGGCGTAGCGATTTCCACCTTTGTATATCCCAAAAAAACCCACCACTGGCACGTTTAGTATTTCCGCCAGGGTAAATGGCCCCGCTGGCATGGCAATCTTGTCTCCCAACAGAATACAATTCAGCTGCCTCTCACCTGCGAGCACCCGATCACCCAGCATGCCGACAAGGTATTTCTGCTCCAGCGCTTCCTTCATTTGTAACAACGATGACGGTTCCGCTAAATTGATTACCGAATTCGCT
>JANNJI010000309.1:0-7197 GCA_031405795.1 Gammaproteobacteria bacterium | reverse complement strand
CTTGCCTTTCCTGGCGATGGCTCCAAGTAAGGGCTTGTCTGCCCGCGAAATTGCAAAATTTCTTCATTCGCTGCTGGATTGGATGATAACAGAGGCAATTAAATGGAGTCATCTGTTGTAGTGAAAACCAAACGACATGAGATTAAGCCAAGTGTGCTGATGACACAATTCAGAAACAATGTCGACGATTTTGTATAGGAAATATGAATGCCGCGAGTGCGTGGATGCGCAGGAGTGGTCAGGCCGACAAATCGGACTAGCCGCAGAGTCAAAGCGCACGAGGAACAAAAAAACAAAACTACGCCACGTGTTGAATCGCAACCACCATAACAACTATTTTTGTGATGGTTTAAGAAACCATTCAGGACATACCGATCCCGTGCTCTTGTTTGCATCCCTGCAAGGCATTCCAATAAACATCAATACCAGCACTTAAAGTTTCCAGTACCAGGCCGCTAAACAAGACTAATAAGAATCGGGTTGATAGTGAACCAGGCAACACAGGAAGCAGTAAACCAATGCGCGCCATTTCCACCGTCTATATTATCCCGGGGATTGCCGGGATTACGGCCACGTTTTGGGCGGCACCGCTATGGGTCATCATCACCGCTTGGGTGGTAACCTTGGCTGGGGCCGCCTGGTCACAACATCACTCTGCCAACAAAATAACACCGGTTCAGGACACCGACACACTCCCTGAGCCCCCCCAGAACACCCTGTTGAAAGAGCATCGCAATAAGCTAATCACCTTGTTAAGTGGCGGACTCGGTACCGTCCATGAACAAAATAACCAGGTACTGGGGCTCGTGCAGGAAGCAGTAAACGGCTTGCAGACCGGTTTCAAGGACATCATGGCACAGTCCGAGACACAAAAGGAGGTGGTGCTGGAACTACTGCAGAGCGAGGGCACAACGTCTGCCAATTCGAAGTGCAGCACTAACAACATTTCTAATTTTATCCACGAGACCGAACACGTCCTTAAATTTTTCATCGACATGATCGCAGAAACCAGCAAGGAAAGCATGCGGCTGGTCTACAAACTGGATGAGATGTGGAAGCAAAACAGCCGCATCGCCGGCCTGCTGCAGGATGTCAAAACCATCGCTGATCAAACCAACCTGTTAGCGCTCAACGCCGCCTTTGAGGCGGCGCGCGCCGGTGACTATGGCCGTGGTTTCGCGGTGGTTGCCGGTGAAGTACGTACCTTGTCGGCAAAATCACTGAGCTTTAGTAACGAGATCCGCACCGTTGTTTCGGCCACCATCACTGGCATCAGTGAGGCGCGTACGATCATTAATGACATCGCCTCAAAAGACCTCAAGGTCATGACCAATTCCCGCCGCCGTGTCAACGAAATGACCGTGGCGATCCAGGGGCTGCAAAAATCAAGCGCAGAACAATTAGCGACGGTTTCGCACATCAGTGAGGATATTCAGCATCGGGTTAGCGAAGTGGTGATGTCGATGCAGTTTGCGGATATGGTTGCACAAATCGGCGCGAGCGCCACGCAGCGTCTTCAGTCGATGACCGCACTCGTGCAAATCATCGGCTCGCTGACAACGGATACCAACCTCACTGAGCCACAACTGGCCACACTACGGCAAACCATTCACGACGCGGAACAATTCGCCGTGGCACATGCGCACCGCAGCGTCATGCAGCACAGCCTGTCGCAAGGCGAAGTCGATCTGTTTTAGCCGAGGGTGATGTGATCACCATGGTAATAATATTGACAGGATACAAAGGAGAGTAACCAAATGCCGGTACAGTTTGCGGTAAGTGACAATAAACAGGAAGTGCGCGTTACCATTTCCGGCCGATTCGATTTTGAAATGCACGATCAATTCGGCCCGGTACTGGAATCCGTACAGAAATTCGGTAATGCACGTTACATCATCGACCTGGGGGCGGTACAGGACATCGATAGCTCTGCCATCGGCATGTTGTTGCTGTTACGTGATATGGCAGGCGGTAACCAGGCGCGGGTTGAACTGATCCGCTGTCGGCCGGAAATCAAGGATGAATTATCGATGGCAAACCTTGATAAAATGTTCACTATCGCCTGAACAGTATGACTGCGCAGCAACAAAACCACCCTGTGGTTTTGCACATATTGATCGCCAGTGGTGATCGCAGTAGCCGTGCAATACTGACCGCTATCATACAGAGTATGGGGATCACGCCCGTGCTGGCGGAACATGGCGCACAGGCACTGGAGTGCTTTCGCGAAGCAATACCGGATTTGGTTCTCATGGACGCGGTCATGCCGATCATGGATGGTTACGAAGCGACGCGACAACTCAAGCAGGCCTGTGGCAATGCGTTTGTACCCGTGGTGATCATCACCGCGCGCGGCGATGATGCCGCGTTACGCATTGCCATTGATGCCGGTGCCGATGATTTTATTGCCACTCCCTACTCAGTTGAAGTAATCAAGGCACGTGTTCAGGCACTGCTCCGGATTCGTGATATGCACGAAGTTCTGCGCCACCACCAACAACAGCAGCAACGCGAATTACATTTAGCGGAACACCTCTTCACCAACATCCTCGCCCGTAACACACAACAAATCCCCGGTGTCAGCAGTTGGCAATGCGCCGCAACTCAGTTTTCCGGTGATATCTTTCTTGCCCGGCAAGGGCCGGGTGGCATCCAACAATTTCTACTGGCGGATTTTACCGGTCATGGCCTGGCGGCGGCGATTGGCGCCCTGCCCGTCGCTGATCTGTTTGTCGCCATGAGCGAAAAAGGATTTTCCATCGGCGACATTGCCGTGGAAATTAACCGCAAACTGCTGCGTATCCTGCCACGCGACATGTATTGCGCCGCCTGTCTGTTGGAGTTCGATGAAAAACGCACCTCGGTATCGGTGTGGAATGGCGGCATGCCTATTGCTTACGTGCTGGATCAAAGCGGCGCGATTCGTCACCGCTTTGCCGCCAGTCATCCGCCACTGGGTGTGCTCGACGCTGATCGTTTCGATCGCGCCATTGACATTCTCACGCTGCACGAGGAAGAAACCCTCATGCTGTGTTCAGATGGCATTATACGTACCCAGGATGCGCACGGGAAAAAGCTGGGACAGACAGGACTGGAAACCCTGCTGAGCCAGCACACAACAGCGGGGCAAGCCTTCGCGGCATTGCGCGAGATAACCTTATCAAGCCTGGCCGGACGTGCGCCTGACGACGACCTGTCCATCATTGAATTACGCGTCGGTGTTTTCACTCCGGCAACCACAGGATTGCCTGTCAGCAAAGAACATAGCCAACCTACCGGTTCATTTGACGTGGTGGTGACACTCGACGCCACTACCCTGCGGCTGTGCAACCCGGTACCACAACTGCTTAACCTATTGTCCGAATTTCAGGGCGCGCCATCGCATCGGGGACGCGTGTTCACGCTATTATCGGAATTGTTTGCCAATGCGCTGGATCATGGTTTATTAGACCTGGATTCCGGCATCAAACAACGCAAGGATGGCTTTGCCGAGTATTACCGGGAAAAAATGCTGCGACTCGCCGCCTTAACCACCGGTTGGATCCGTATCGTGCTCGAACATCGCAACGATAACGGTCAGTGCTTGATCATTAAGATAACGGACAGTGGCGCCGGTTTTGATCACAACACTGTCAGCTCTTCGCTGGAAGGAAATACCCTCTACAGCGGTCGCGGTATTGCGTTGCTCCGTTCGCTGTGCGAATCCGTCCAATATCACGGTAATGGTAACCACGTGGAAGCCGTGTATCGTTATGAATGACGTACTGACAATCTTGCTTGGCGTGTTGCTCACCAGTGCTCTGCTTATCGTGACTGTTGCCTATCGCCTGGTACGTACCAGGCTCGTCCAGCAGCAGCAAGAATTACACCACAGCAACGCCAGACTGTTACAACTCAGCACCATGAGCCCTATCGTACTTTACACCTGTGTTGCGTCGGGTGATTTCCGCATCACCTGGGTGAGCGATAACATTATGTTACAGTTAGGATATAGCCCGGTAGAAGTACTTGCAGACCCCGATTTTTGGCATAACCACATTCATCCCGATGACCGTGTCAGTATATTCGGCCGTCTCACTGAATTATTTGTGCAGGGGCAGCATATCCATGAATATCGCTTTCGGATTAAAAACGGTGAATACCGCTGGATACTCAATCCGCTGCGCATTGTTATTGATGCCGATGGCGTAGCACAGGAAATTGTCGGTACGTTTATTGATGTCACTGAAAACCGCGCCATGCGTGTCGCGTTGATCGAGCGCGAGCAGCAGTTACATGCCATCCTCAACAATGCCCCTGACGGTATCATTACAATTAATCAGGAAGGCCGCATCAAATCATTCAATGTGTCGGCGGAGGCCATCTTTGGTTATCGCGCCGACGAGGTAACCGGCCGGCATTTTTCACTATTAATACCGGACTCTGCCGCATCCGGATATGACAACGACTTGAACCGTTATGTTGAGGCAGGTATCCATCATGCGGTACACAAGGTAACGGCGCGTCGGCACGATGGCAGTAAATTCCCCCTCGCCCTGACGATAGGGGTATTCACGCAGGAATCACAACATATGTTCATCGGCATGGTCCGGGATATCACTGCCGATGAACTGTTACAACAGGAAATCACACATCACCGTGAACAACTGGAGATCAAAGTCGCCGCACAAACTCGCGAACTGGTCACCGCACGTGATATTGCGCTTGCGGCCGAGCGTGCCATGGCGGCATTTCTCGCCAACATGTCCCACGAACTGCGCACCCCATTACACGGCATTCTCAGTTACGCCAGCTTTGGTACAAAAAAATTACAGCGTGTACCGGCGGAAAAACTCGGCGAGTATTTTCACGAAATTCACGACAGCGGCACGTTGCTGCTTAACCTGGTCAATAATCTGCTGGATCTGTCCAAGTTGCGTGCCGGTAAAATGGCCTATGAATTTGTAACAGTAGACTTGTCAGGCATTGCCAAAGATGTTGTCCATGAGCTGCAACCCTTGTGGCAGCAAAAAAACATGAATATCAGTATAGAGTGCACAGCCGATCAGATACTTGTAACGATAGATGCGGTAAAAATCAGTCAGGTATTTCGCAATCTACTCATCAATGCGATCAAATTCAGCCGCGCACAAAGCCAAATCATCATCCAACTGTTTATTTTAACCGATGGATCAATCCAGTTTACGGTAAGCGACGAAGGCCCTGGTGTCCCCAACACAGAACTTGAAAGCATTTTTCTGCCTTTCGCACAAGGCAGTCATACACGCTCCGGCGCCGGCGGCACCGGGCTGGGCTTGCCGATCTGCCGTGAGATCATACACGCAGGGCACGGTGGACGCATCTGGGCGGAGAACCGGCCCACCGGTGGTGCCCGTTTCATCGTGACATTACCAATGGCACAACCTTTATCACAGGCGCAAGGCACATGACACCAGGAATACGCTTTAACTCACTGGTCAAAGCGAAAATTACACCCTTCATTCTGCTGGGCGTGTCGGTAATATTACCGCTACTGCTGTTACTGAATATCAACAATATGTCCAGCGGGATAGCGCTGTACACAAATATCCTCGGCCGACAGCGGTTGCTGAGCGAACAACTGTATTCTGCTGGCTTGGAGAAAAACAACAGTAGAAAACACCTTGCCGTGCGCGAGGCATTAAACCGTTTTGATGAAAATCTCAATGCCCTGCGATTAAACGGCACGGTAAACGATCAAGTCCTGGCCGTACCCTCGACTGAGATAGCAATCATGATCGATGATCTGCATCGGGAGTGGTTAAACATGCGTCCGCATTTTGCGGCGCTGGCCGGTACTGCATCCCACACCGGTAATGTCACACCGGAGCAGCTGCGCAGAATAACCGCCAGATTAATCGCTCGTATTGAAAACATCCTGACCGCCATCAACCACTGGGAAGACACCCAGCACAGCAATAACGCCTGGATCATCTTTATAGCCAGCATCATCAGTATCACGTTGATTGGCTTTGCGGTATTTTTGTTGTCGGTTTATCGCAAATGGATTGCCCACATCGACCATGCCCTGCAAGAAAGCGAGGCACGCCTGCGTCTTGGTTTACACGCCGCCAACATCGGCAGCTGGCAATGGGACATTCAAACCGGCAAGCTGAGTTGCTCGGACAATACCGCCGCATTATTCGGCGTGACCAAGGAGAATTTCAGCACCAATGTGCATTTTTTTCAGAGCGTGCATCCGCAGGATCGGTTACAGGTCATTGACGCGGTAAACGCCTGTATCAAACACCATACACCCTATACCATCGAACATCGCTGTATCTGGCAAAATGGCACTATCCGCTGGCTGCTTGGGCGAGGCTATGTGACACACGATGTGCTGGGGAATCCTAAATTTATGCGCGGTGTGGTACAGGATATCACGACGCGTAAAACCGCCGAGCAGGCATTGGCCACACAACTGCGCCATAACCAGTTGATCCTTGCAACAACCCAGGAAGGTTTCATCATTGTGGACGCGCAGGGCCGGTTACGGGAGGTCAATCAAAGTTATGTCAACCTGTCCGGTTACAGCCGTGAAGAATTGATCGGCATGCACGTCCTCGATCTTGATGCGGTCGAAGATCGGAAATCGCTGGTAAGGCACATAGAACAGGTGTTGGCACATGGCTATGATCGTTTTGAAGCACGCCACCGGTGCCCGGAAAGTAGTTTGTGAATTTCAGCGTGGCCGGAGCGCAACGAGGGTCTGTGCTGCGCTGGCTGGGTGAGTATTCTGATCAGAGCCACGCTCGTATGAGCGTGGCTCTGTTTTTTTCGCTCAGCCGAAGAATCGCAGTGCGGAAGTTTCTGCTTCCGGTCGGAGTTTGCCTGGATCATGTTTCGAACGCTCTTCATCATTGTGGTCGTCGGCATTTTTCTCAGCGCTGCCGGACTTGCCTACTGGATGACGTCGAGCCCTTCCGCTGCAGAGTTTCTTACGATGGCTCGTCGCGAGAGTCGACGCGGTGATTTTCCCGCGGTCCTGCTGATTTGTGACAGCGGCCTGAAGAAATATCCTGGGAATCTGGAGCTCCTGGCGCTTGCGGCCGATGCTGCTTCGAGCATGAAGGATTTTGGTGCTGCCGCTGACTATCTCAGCCATGTGCCGATTCTGGAGGATGACTCAAAGTTGCTCGCTCTCCTGTTGAAGCGAGCGGAACTCCTGCGCATGGACGG
>JANNJI010000308.1:0-12041 GCA_031405795.1 Gammaproteobacteria bacterium | reverse complement strand
GGGTAATCGCGCAGCCGTGCCTGTATATAAAGCTTGGCTTGGGCCGGGTCGCTGATGGCATCGCCTTGTTGCAGGGTTTGCCAGAGGTGGCGACGACCCATTTCCAGCACCGCTTGCAGCAAGGCATATTTAGCTTGGCCCAACCCCTTATGCTGGCAAAAGGTATCCAGGTCAGTGGTCAACAGGGCGCGCAGGCTGCCAAATTCGTGCAGCAGTTCACGGCCCAGTTCGACGGCGGATTTGCCGGGAATGCCGGTACGCAAGAAAATGGCGATCAATTCCGCATCAGAGAGGTGGCTGGGGCCTAAGCTGAGTAAGCGTTCGCGTGGCCGCTCCATCGCGGGCCAATGACGTATCGACATGACGACCTCCTTGTCGTTGAGGGCACCTCTAAAAACCCGTTAAAACCGCGCTGGTGGCGTTGCAACGAACTCAAAATGCTCATTTACTTCGTGTAAACTGCGTTTTTTCGCCCGTTTGCGCCTTGCCATTATCGGCCTGATCGAGTTTTTAGAGGTGCCCTTAAATGAGAAAATAATTGCGTAGTCGCTACATTAGGCGAAGTGCAATGGAAAACGCAAGTCTATAATGAAGGCATTGCCAGCAAAGGTCTTTATGCTCGAACGTCTCGTCAATAAAAACATCCTCCTGGGGGTCACCGGCAGTATCGCTGCCTACAAGGCGGGTGACATAGTGCGGCGTTTACGCGATGCAGGCGCCACGGTGCGGGTGGTGATGACCCGTGCCGCCACCGAGTTCATCACGCCAATGACCTTCCAAGCCCTGTCGGGCAATCCCGTGCATTTGTATCTGTTGGATGCGGAGGCGGAGGCCGCCATGGGGCATATTGAATTAGCACGGTGGGCCGATGCCATTTTGATTGCGCCAGCCAGTGCCGATTTTCTCTCCCGCCTGCGTCAAGGTCGAGCCAATGATCTACTCGCAGCAGTATGTTTGGCAGGTGATGTACCCTTGGCGGTGGTGCCCGCGATGAATAATAAAATGTGGACCGATCCAGCCACCCAGGAGAATATCCAGACTCTTAAAACCCGCGGTATCTTGGTTTTCGGCCCGGATACAGGTAGTCAGGCCTGTGGTGAGACCGGCGCGGGGCGTATGCAGGAACCCGCAACGATATTGCCACAATTGGCCGAGGTGTTTACCAGCGAGGCCTTATCCGGCCTGCGTTTATTGATCACGGCCGGTCCGACTCAAGAACCCATTGATCCGGTCCGATTTATCAGCAATCACAGTTCCGGCAAAATGGGTTATGCCTTGGCGTCGGCTGCGGTGGAGGCAGGGGCGTACGTCACGCTCATCAGTGGCCCGGTTGATTTAGCGGTGCCCAAGGCGGTTGAGGTAATTCAGGTCAGCACCGCGTTACAAATGTATGAGGCAGTCATGGCGCAACTGGCGCGTACGGATATCTTTGTTGGGGTAGCGGCGGTGGCGGACTATCGTATGGCCAGCGTGGCCGAGGATAAAATCAAAAAGACGGCGGACACCCTGACGCTCGAGCTGGTGCGCAATCCCGATATTCTGGCTGCCGTTAAACAACAGGCGCCGCAGATTTATTGTTTGGGCTTTGCCGCCGAGACGCGTGAGTTGTTGACGCAGGCACGCGCCAAGTTGCAGGGTAAAGGCGTGGACATGATCGCCGCTAATTGGGTCGGTGAGCATGCCCAAGGCGGTGGATTTGCTAGCGAACATAATGCGGTAGTGTTATGTTCGTCTCAGACGGAAATAAAACTGAGCATGGCACCCAAGGCAAAACTGGCGCGGGAGATCATCACCCATCTGGCGCAGGATTTTCGCCGCTGGCAACAAACGCATAAAGATTCGGCGCAGATTTTACAATTTAAAGGCAACACGCGCAGTGAAAACTAAATTATGGTTTTGTATCGGGTAACATTTTTTAAAAAGAATGTAACTGGCAGTTAAAACAAAAAAGAGGGAGCAGGTTGTTGCATGTCAAAACATCCAATTCAATTAAAGATTCTCGATGCACGTATAGGTAAGGATATCCCACTGCCCACCTATGCGACCGACGGCTCGGCGGGCATTGATTTACGTGCTTGTGTGGCAGCACCATTGACGTTGCATCCGGGAGAAACCCACTTGATTCCAACCGGGATGGCGATACATATCGCGGATCCAACGTTGGCTGCAATTATTTTACCGCGCTCCGGTCTGGGGCATAAACATGGCATCGTCCTGGGCAATTTGGTCGGCCTGATTGATTCAGATTATCAGGGCCAGTTGATGGTGTCGTGTTGGAATCGAGGTCACGAGGCGTTTACCATTGCGGTGGGTGACCGGATCGCGCAAATGATCTTTGTCCCGGTGGTGCAAGCGGCGTTTGAGATTGTACCGGAGTTTGTACAGAGCCGACGTGCAGACGGCGGCTTTGGTCATACCGGGCGGGCCTAACTTTAAATTCACATGCAACTAAACAGGATTGTTTATGGCACGACGTAGAAGGAACCGAGTACGCCGCGGCGCACAGCAGGGTAAGAAGCGTGGCTTAACGCTCAATACCGTCACCTTATTGGCATACATGTTTGCCGTTTTGATCCTGGCGGCGGGACTGTGGGTCAGCCAACAATTATCTTACTCACAAATTCTTTTTCAACGCGAGGCCGCCGCCGGGGCAGTGGCCAAGAGCGTGGCCTATCAATTAACACAAGCGGCGGCTTCGGATGTTCATGCCCTGGAAAGTATGGCGCACGATCCGGCGTTAGCGACGCTACTCGAAAGTGGCGATCAAGCAGCCGTAGCGGCGCGTGCTAAAGAACTCAAGGGTTCTTTCCCGATGGCTCTGGATTTACGGATTGCCAAAGTGGCTACGGCACGTGTGAACGACGCAGTGCAACCAAACCTGGGTTATGCCTGTCTCGATTTGATTCGCACTATGGAAAACGGCACGGCGAATCCGCCGATTGAAGTACATGTGCCGGGTACGGCAAATGAACACATTGATGTTGTGCGGCCGATTGTAAAAAATGGCAAGGTGATTGGTTACATCCAATTGATTAATAATATCAAGGCTATCACTGTCTGGTTACATGAGAACACCAGTGACACCTATGTGGAACTCAGTCAGCATGTGGATGCGAAAAAACCCGGGTTATTGTTGGGCGCGGTGGGTAATAAGGATCTAAAAAGCGGTAGTGCCGCCACTTATACCGTTGGTGGTACACGTTGGCGCGCCCAGGTCTGGTCCAAGGCGTCCGCACCGATCCTGCCGCTGGGTTTGGATGTATTGTTTGTGTTTGTCCTGGCGGTCGTATTATTAGGCGGCGTGGTGTATTACCTGAAGAAGGCTGTCAGCGCAGCGATCCGAGTAGATGCGGATAATCTGTTACGTATGACAGCCGATGCCTTTCGTGGTAACAAACAGCATCAATACCATTTGCAGATGGATGAGTTTGCCGATGCCGCGAAGCAGATCGAGGAATTACGCGTCAGTCCGCCGATCGATCGTGAACGTGATGACGATCCCAACGCCATCAGTTATGGCGCCGCCAGCCAATTTAATCAGGTTGATCCGTTGTTTATGAACAAGGATGCCTTTGAGGTTGAGGAAATTGATCCCTCATCGCAGGGCACCTCGCAACCAGGCAAGTTGGCAGCAACAAAAACATCGATGGCCAAAGCCAGTTTCGATACACCTGTCGCAGTAAAAGCGCCAAATGCAAACAACACCAGCACGCAAAATGCCGCTGCCGCCAATGTGCCTGCGTTGCCGCCCGCCGAAATTTTCAAGGCCTATGATATTCGCGGCATTGTCGGTGTGACCTTGACCGCGCAACATGTGCAATTGATTGGTCGAGCCATTGGTAGTGCAGCCATTGAGCGTGGTTTAAAGCAGATTGTGTTCGGTCGCGACGGTCGTTTATCCGGCCCCGAGTTGGGACAAGCCTTGGTACAAGGTTTACGTGAGGCAGGTATGGATGTGATTGATGTTGGGATGGTACCAACTCCGGTGTTGTATTACGCCGCTTATGAATCAACGGGTGGTACCGGCGTGATGTTGACCGGCAGTCATAATCCGCCGCAATACAACGGCATAAAGATGATGTTAGGTGGTGAGACCTTGGCGGGCGATGCCATTACGGCACTGCACACCCGCATCGTGCAGCAAAAATTAACTAGTGGTGCTGGTGCTTACACAACGCAAAGCGTGACCAAGGCGTATCTGGAACGTATTCTCGGCGACGTCAAACTCAAACGATCATTGAATATTGTGATTGATTGCGGCAACGGTGTGGCAGGGGCAGTGGCGCCGTTACTGTTTAAATCGCTGGGTTGCCAGGTCACGGAATTGTACTGTGAGGTGGATGGTAAATTTCCCAATCATCACCCGGACCCAAGTAAACCGGAAAACCTGCGTGATCTGATCGCCATGGTGAAAAGCAAACGCGCCGATATCGGTTTGGCTTTTGACGGCGATGGGGATCGGCTGGGGGTCGTTGCCTCTGACGGCAAGATCATTTATCCCGACAGACTGATGATGTTGTTTGCCACCGATGTGTTATCGCGCAACCACGGTGCACAAATTATTTATGACATCAAGTGCAGCAATAATCTGACCAAGGTCATTTGGGAAAAAGGCGGTGAACCTTTGATGTGGAAAACCGGCCATTCCTTTATCAAAGCCAAGATGAAGCAATCCGGCGCCTTGCTCGCCGGCGAGATGAGCGGTCACATCTTTTTCAAAGAACGTTGGTATGGGTTTGATGACGGCCTGTATTCCGGTGCGCGTTTGCTGGAAATACTCGCCAATGATCTACGTAAGTCCAACGTGATCTTTGCCGGGTATCCGGATTCCGTCAGCACCCCGGAATTAAATGTCGCGATGAAAGAAGGTGAGCAGCATAAATTCGTCGAGGAACTCATGACCCGCGCCGATTTTGGTGACGCCAACGTCACTATGATCGACGGCATCCGTGCTGATTATGCCGACGGCTGGGGCTTGGTGCGGGCATCCAACACCACACCGGTGTTGGTGCTACGCTTTGAAGGACAAACCGAGGCGGCGATGAAACGCGTGCAACAGGTTTTCAAGCAGCAGATGTTGGCGGTGAAGGGGGATTTGAAACTGCCGTTTTGATTGTTTGAATTTTTTCTGATTGATTTGAAAATAGTTTGATCCGCTAACGCGGTGCTGATTCCCTTTCTCGCCCGTAGGCGAGTTACTTTTTCTTGCATGCCCAAGAAAAAGTAACCAAAAAGAAGGGCACCCGACGCGGACGCAAGCGTGTGAGGGGCGGGGCTTTTCTGGAATGACGCCGGACAACGCGCCCTCCCTGGCGCGGTGCCCGGCGGCGCAACGTCCTGTTGCGCCCTTTTATATATTCAGAAAATCCCCGCCCCTCACGCGTCCGCACACGGGGGAAGAAGACTGTCGTGCAGGCTATGAATCATGTTGTTTCAAAGTTGCTTCCACAGCCGATCATTCCCCTTCGCGGGTGTGTTTGCAGGAGAGGTTTTCAGCATCAATAAACACCGCGCGACAGGGATGTCGCGCCACCTGACGGCGTTCAGGACGATGTACAGGAAGTACAAGTGTCGCGGGAGACAGGAAGTCGGGAGCGACTGAATGCTCGGCAGGTGTCCTTTCTGAAAAGCTCTCCTGCAAACATGCTTCACCCGCGTTGGGGAGAGTTTCTTTGGTTACTTTCTTGTCGGTACAAGAAAGTAACCCGCCTAAGGGCGGAACAGGGAATTACCCCGCGTCAGCGGATCCAATTATTAACAGATGACTAGACAATGCAAAACTCGCTATGATTACCCATTACCAACCCGCAGGATATGGTCACCAACCGACCATGAACGAGAAGAACAAATGAGCGTGGATCCCAATCAAACCAAGAATGTCGCCAAAGTCTTAAGCGAGGCGCTACCGTATATTCGTCGCTTTCAGGGCAAGACCATCGTGGTTAAATATGGTGGTAATGCCATGGTGGATGAAGACCTCAAGCGGGGGTTTGCGCGGGATATCGTCTTGATGAAACTAGTGGGCATGAATCCGGTGGTGGTGCATGGCGGCGGGCCGCAGATCGGCAATATGCTCAAGCAGATCGGCAAGGAGAGTACGTTTGTTGAGGGCATGCGCGTGACCGACAGTGAAACCATGGACATTGTGCAAATGGTGTTGGGCGGCTTGGTTAATAAAGAAATTGTCACAATGATTAATACCCAGGGGGGGAAGGCGGTGGGGCTCACTGGCAAAGACGCCAGTATGATCCGGGCGCGGAAGATGACGTTTACACGTCATAATCCACAAATGAATGCACCAGAGATCATCGACATTGGCCATGTTGGCGATGTAGAGTCCATTGATCCGACAATTGTGACGACGCTGGGGCAAGACAATTTTATTCCGGTGATCGCGCCCATTGGTGTGGGTGAGGATGGTCAGTCCTATAATATCAATGCCGATGTGGTGGCAGGCAAGCTCGCTATCACCTTGAAGGCGGAAAAATTAATTTTATTAACCAATACCACCGGTGTCCTGGACAAAGAAGGTAAGCTGTTAACCGGGTTGAAGGCGCAGCAGGTGGATCAACTGATCGCCGATGGCGTCATTTATGGTGGCATGTTACCCAAGGTACGTTGCGCACTGGATGCGGTCCGCTCCGGAGTTAAAACCGCGCAGATCATTGATGGCCGTGTGGAGCATGCTGTATTACTGGAAGTCTTAACCAATGAAGGTGTTGGCACCTTGATCATGGGATAAATGGATATGGAAGTGACACTCACAAAACCTTCGCGCCGCCAGCAAATTCTGGAGACGTTAGCATTGGAATTGGAACATGCCCCCGGTGAACGGATCACCACGGCAGGGCTGGCGAAGGCCGTCGGGGTTTCTGAAGCAGCGTTATATCGCCACTTTCCGAGCAAGGCAAAGATGTTCGAAGGGTTGATTGAATTTATCGAAGAAAGCATCTTCGGTTTGATCACCCGCATCTTGCAAGACGAAAAATCAGCGAGTGGCCGCTGTGAAAAAATCCTGGCCTTGGTGTTAGGTTTTGCGCAAAAGAACCCCGGTATCAGCCGTTTGATGACCGGCGATGTGTTAACCGGTGAAACCGAACGCCTGCGCAAGCGCATCGACAAGTTTTACGAACGGCTCGAAACACAACTAAAACAAGTATTACGTGAAGGCGAGGCGGCCGGTGAATTCAGCCTCGGCCAGACAATTACGGCGTTGGCCAATCTATTATTGGCGGTTGTTGAAGGGCGTATGCAGCAATTTGTACGCAGTGGGTTTGCCGCCAAGCCATTACAGTTGTGGGATGAACAGTGGCGTATGCTGCTGCGGTGTATTAAATAAGGGTTACGATTTTGAATATAAAGTAATAACAAATAATACCTATACCAGGAGAAAAAAATGAATCATTCAAAACAGTGGTCAATCACCTCGGTAATACTTTTGGCGCTAGTCATAGGGTTGCCCGCCTCCGCGCATGATCGCGAGGGGTTTTCACAGTTAGTGGTATTTGGCGATAGCCTATCCGACCCGGGTAATTTCTTTGCCCTAACCGGTGAGGTCTCACATGTTCCCTATGCCTTGATTCCCAGTGCACCGTATGATCGTGGAGGTAAACATTTCACCAATGGCAAGACCTGGATTGAACAATTAGCCAAGGAATTAAATTTGTCAGCGGGTCCGGCGTATCGTGCGCCAAATAAGTTCTCCAACTTTGCCGTGGGTGGCGCCCGCGCCCGTGCCACCGGTTTTGTGGATCTGACGACGCAGGTGAGTACCTATTTGCGCCAGGGTGATACACGCAGTGAAGGTAAAAAATTAGTGGTCATTTTTATCGGTGGCAATGATGTGCGTGACGCCATTGAGTCGCTTGCGGTGGATCCCACCGGCATCACCAGCGCGGCAATCCTGACCGAGGCGATTACCTCACTGAGTAACAATCTCATCGCCTTGATCTCTTCAGGTGCAAATGAATTTCTAATCGCCAATGCGCCTGACTTGGCGCAGGTTCCGGCAATCCGCTATCTGGGGCCACAGGTGCAAGGGGCCGCGCATTTCTTCTCAGTGCAATTTAACCAGGGCTTGAGCGCGTCGCTTAGCGCACTGGAAACGGCGTTTCCGATTACTGTTCACAAGTTGGACGTGTTTGCCTTTTTTAATGATGTCGCAGCGAATCCGCACAGGTTTGATCTTGAGGTTATTGACACCACGTGTATTACCCCCGGTGTCATCGTGAAGGCCGTGTGTCGCAAACCCGATGACTATTTGTTTTGGGACGGCATCCACCCAACGCAACGCGGCCACGAGATTTTGGCGAATCACGCCAAACAGGTATTGATACCAAAGAGTGAAGTCCGCACTGTTGCACAGCAATAAAAAGGCAGGGGGAATGGTATCAAGCGTGCATGATCGCTATTCCCTCTGATCCTTTTGTTCCTGTTCCCTCAGGGATATGTCTGACCGACGCCTAATAAGGGTGAGGGTAGTCCAATGCTGCCATCGGCCATGCGCGGCGCAATGCTGATGGAGAGCAAGCTCTGAATGGTTTGTAACTGTATTTCGCGTTGCAAAAAACCCATGCTTTTCGGGTTGTCGCCCAGCGCCGATTCCAGGCGGAAGGGTGGGTGGGCAAGGATTTTGGTTTTTTTACTCACACCTTCCGAGGTGAAGTAGGTGATCTGATACTCCTTCGCGCCGACCACCGGTTGCCAGTCCACTACCCAATAAGTATGCCAGCGCAAATAGTTGACGCCCTTTTTATCGTAGGATTGAATCTCATCTTCCAGCACGGCGCGTAAGTTTGTGACGCCCGCCGCAATATTAGGTTGCAGTCCATCGTTTGCGTGGGCATTGAATAGCATAATACTCAAAAAAAAGGACGGCCAGAAACGCCGTCCGTTATACAGCCTGGTCACAGGCTTTCGTGTTTTATTCATTGTTCATCATGCCGCAGCCCGGATTCCACTCGACAACCGATTGCGTGGTGCCGACTATCACGGTGCGTGGCAATACCACCGTGTCGTCAGCAAGTGTTGCGCCATCCACCAGGCTGGCGCAGCCGATGGTGACATCGTTGCCCAGTACTGAGCGAAACACGACCGCGTAATTGCCGATCATGGTGTGTTCGCCAATAACCGTGTTCGAATGCGGATTGCCTTGTGTGGCGACTGAGCTGCCGCCATGCACGAGACTGCGCATACCAAAAGTGATGTCGTCGTGCAGGTCAAGCCCGGTGTGCTCCAGGGCGTGAAATGTTGTGCGGTTGCCCATCAGATGGACAGTGCCAAGATGGAATGGCTCGCCCTCATCGGCGCGCAGCGATATTTGATTGCCGAAAACGTTGTAACCGCTTACCACGGCTGCGCTGTCGCCCATTTCAACTTCGCCAATGATGCGATTGCGGTAGCTCGGCAAGCGCGTTTCCACGCCGGCAAGTACCGGCAGATTGCGGGTGGGGTTGAAAGCCGGGCTCGCGCCGTCGTCGGCAGGGTCGTAATTGATGCCGGTCACATTGCTGGTGTCATTGTGATAAAGTTTGGTGTATGACCGGGCAAAAGTTTCATTCACATGTAACACGCCTTCCATGAAATCACGCAGCGCTTGGGAGATCGCCACCACTTTACCCAGGGTGAGATTGTCTGCCTGCGCTTGGGTCGTAATATTCTTGCCGGATAGAACTACCTTGCCTGTCTTGATGGTGATGCCCGGCGCGACGCGTGCCAGATGCAGTACCATCGCGTCGTGTTGTATCTTGGCGCCTTGGATAAGGCTATTAAAACCGACAAACGAGGCATTGTGCGCACCTGCAACGGCAGTGCGACCGATAATGGCTGGCGCAGTTACCTGTGCGCCATGCGCCAGGATGACCTCGTCGCCCAAGGTGATGTCACCCCGACCGCTCAGGATCACACTGTCCTGCAGATTGGTTTTATGACCAATCTTGGTTTTACCCCTTACATTTAAGCCGGCGAATGGTGCGATAAAAGACTGCGTGCTGATTGAAATGTTGGTGGCGTTCGTGACCGATACAGTGGGGTCGATAAACGTTGCCGTTTCCGGCGATGCGTTTGCAGGACAGACGGGCCTGTTTGCAGCCGTTGGACTGCACGCGGACCATGCTGCTGTCGGCACCAGAATCACTGCTAGCATAACGGCTATATTTAATTTTTTGTAACTCTTCATTTTGTTGTTCCTCCAGTTGGTGAAATTGATTTGCCATTCAGCGCCCTCGCCGCACGGAAAATTCAATTCATGCGCGGCGATCATCCCCACCTATATAAAATAAAACGAAAACACTAACTCAAAATATTCCCTTAGTCTGTCACTATTCAGACGTTACCGGGCCACGAGTGACATAAAAATAGTAAGGGGTCCCCGTGCTTACCCGCTCTTAAAGTAAGCGCTTGTATTTCTCAACACAGTCGCGGGCGAAGACTTGTAAATTTTCCTGCCGCTAACAACCACCGTCAAGGAATGCCGCCAGGGCTCAAGCGTGTGTTCGACATCGACGCGAACGACCGAGAATATCCTCACTCATCTGAAACAGCAAGAAAAAATCCTGAACCAAGTGCCGCTGCTCAAATAGTTGCCGGAAGAACGCGCACCGTTCGAATATCAACATCAAACGAGCAAGCCAAGTTGTTCGATTAAAAGGAATGTAAAAACCATTACAGGGAATACGGTCAGTGGCGCAGTGATAAAAAATGTGAAGAGAAGAGCATTGGGCATGGCATGATCGCTATGCCCTCTGCGGTATATTTCAAAGCCGGTAAGGTTTTGGAACGTGTGTTGTGTTACAAGTTAATTAAACAAACCCTTGCGCGTGAGCTCACGGAAACGTTTGATGTCTTCCTCATAACGTTTGAGCATCGCGTTCTTTTCGTCTTCCTTGAGTTTTAATGAGATTTGCTTTTCACTGATCTTGGTCTTGGTCTGGTTGATTTGATCGATGAGTTTGGGAGGGGGTTGGTTACCATTGCGTTCGTGATCACCGGCTTGTCGGTTCAGGTCATCCAATGTGTTTTGATAATATTCCAGGTTGCTGCGGGTCATGTCGATGATGTCATTGATGCCTTTAACATTATTATCACGAGCAGTAGTAAGATCGCGTTCTGAGGAGTAGCTGTTCAGCAGGACTTCGTCCCGGCGTTTTTGTTCGGCGATCTTGGTGGCTTTGTCGCGTTGCATTTGCACACGTTCTTTCTCTCGTTCCTGTTCTTCTTTGGTTCGGGTGGCTTCGACCACCTGTACCACGACACCTTGTTCATTGATAAATTCAATGCGGTTACGGGAAAATTCCGGTGGCACGGTGCTGCCACATTCACGCAAACCTTTATTATCATGCCAACATTTAATTAAACGCCGGGCAGAGGGATCGGCGGCCATGGCAAGCTGCATGGTGCAGAGCATCACAAGGGTGGGAAGCAGCATATTCATGTTCGGCTTTAGCATGTTATTGGTCAATGATAACCTTGACAGCAATTGAAACGGATCCGGGTGTCATTTGTGCTTGAACAAATCCTTTTGTTTATGATTTCCTTTATGGCCAACGCCTTGTCTGCCTTTGCGGGCGGTCGCGCGGGTTTACTGCAACTACCAGCACTGATCTTTCTAGGCTTGCCGTTTTCGATTGCACTGGCGACCCACAAGCTGGCCACGGTTGCGCTGGGTATCGGCGCCAGTTTACGCCATTGGCGCGAACGGAACCTTGAATTTCGCTTCATTGTACTACTCATTTTTACCGGTGTCCCCGGGGTTCTCATCGGAACCCAAGTGGTTTTGTTCATTCCTGATCGAGCAGGTACGCTTGCCCCAGGTCTATGACCATGGGATTGGGCATTTATTCCTTCTTCCAATCAAGTTTAGGCCAGGAATATCACCCGCAACACACTGCCCGGCGCGGATTTTTTACTGGGCGGTTGTATGTTATTTGCTATCGGCCTGTTAAATGGTTCCTTGACCTCCTGCTCAGGCTTATTTGTAACCCTCTGGTTGGTGCGGTGGTTTGGCTTTGACTATAAGCGTGCGGTGGCACATACCTTGGTGC
>JANNJI010000307.1:0-5332 GCA_031405795.1 Gammaproteobacteria bacterium | reverse complement strand
CTCGCAGGTGATAAACGCACACAAGCTTACGGTCTGGAGCACGCTCCATGTCAAGTCTTTTTGCGCAACAGGATTTTTATAACGAGTAACCCGGCTGTTGAATTCCTAGTTGCTACATAAGTCACGCATCAACAGCTATTTTTGTCTTGACCCTGCACTTAGGTAGAGGGTCTATCCTCTGGTTTGGTTAACTATCCAGGTGAGGAAAACGATGCGAATTTCCAGTGTGGTTGATAAAACCGGGGTGTTAGGCGTGATGGTTGCGGCGATGGGCTGTGCGTCGTGTTTCCCGGCATTGGGCGCGTTGGGTGCAGCCTTGGGTTTGGGTTTTATTGCCCAGTTCGAGGGGGTGTTCATCAATACCTTATTACCGCTGTTTGCGGTGATTGCATTGCTGGCAAATGGCTTTGCCTGGTTTTCGCATCGGCGTCTGTTGCGCTTGTTAGCTGGAATAATCGGCCCAAGCATGGTGCTGGCGACTTTGTATTTGTTCTGGAAGGATGACTGGAGCACGTATTTATTTTATGCCGGATTGATAGTGATGTTCGTGGTGGCGATCTGGGACATTGTTTCACCGCCGCGCAAGGTCTGCGCAAGTGGTGAGAGGCAACCATCGATATGAAAAATATAACGCCAGAGATAAATGCAAAATTACATATCGTGATCGTTGGCAGTGGTTCTGCTGCGGTTGCCGCAGCAATCAAGGCCGTGGAAAACGGTGCACGGGTGACAATCGTAGAAGCGGCTGACGTGGTCGGTGGTACGTGCGTCAATATCGGTTGTGTGCCGTCAAAAATTATGATCCGTGGCGCGGCGATTGCGCATACACAAGGTCATCACCACTTCGATGGTGTGCCACGCACCACACCACAGCTTGATCGACGTGCCATGCTGGCACAACAACAGGCATGGGTGGCAAAGCTGCGTTTTGAAAAATATGAAAAACTCTTGGAAAACAATCCAGGGATTCGTTTATTGCGCGGCAAGGCGCGGTTTAAAAATCACGACACCTTGATCATCGCTCATGCAGACGGCGCGGAAACCACGGTACAGGCGGATCGTATCTTGTTGGCGGTGGGCGCACGTCCGGCTATTCCTGATATACAAGGTTTGGCGGATACAGCGTTCTGGACTTCGACACAGGCATTGGTTGCGGAGGAAATCCCCCGGCATCTCATTGTATTGGGCGGCTCGGTCGTGGCGCTGGAACTGGCGCAGGCCTTTCGGCGATTAGGCGCGAAGGTCACGCTGCTTGCGCGCAGCACATTGTTAGCAAAAGAAGAGGCGCAACTTGGCAACGCCCTGCATGAGGTGTTTACCGCAGGAGGGATTGTCGTGTTGTTGAATACGATTGCTACTTCGATCAAACATGATGGCAAAGAGTTTGAAGTAACAACGAAACAGGGCAGTATTACGGGTGATCGTTTACTGGTGGCAACCGGCCGTCAACCCAACACGGACAGTTTGGATTTACTTAAGGTCGGGATAAAAACCAATGCGAATGGCGGAATCATGATTGATCACAGCATGCGTACCTCGGTTGAGCATATCTATGCTGCGGGTGATTGTACTGATCTTCCGCAGTTTGTGTATATCGCCGCCGCCGCCGGTACCCGTGCCGCGATCAACATGACCGGTGGGGCGACAACACTCGATCTCAGTGTGCTGCCCGCCGTGGTCTTTACTGATCCGCAAGTGGCCACCGTAGGTATCACTGAAGCACGGGCACAGGCGCTGCGAATTAAAGTAGAAGCGAGAACCTTGCCGTTAGAAAACGTACCACGGGCATTAGCGAATATGGAGACCAGGGGTTTTATTAAACTGGTGGCGGAACAAGGCAGCGGTCGTATCCTCGGCTGTCAGGTGTTTGCGCCCGAAGGCGGTGAGATCATCCAAACCGCCGCCTTGGCGATCCGCGCACGGATGACAGTACAGGAACTGGCGGATCAATTATTTCCGTATCTCACCATGGTTGAAGGTCTGAAACTTTGTGCGCAGACCTTTACCAGGGATGTAAAACAATTATCGTGTTGTGCGGGTTAAGTAAAAACTCAACCGCGTCGCGTCATTCCGGCCAAACGCAGGGCGAGCCGGAATCTATTAAATCAGTAGGGTTCTGGCTGCCGACATTCGTCGGTTTGAAGAGTTTGTTTTGAGGAATGCGTTTTTCAACAAGCAATTAACAAAATATTCTTATTGACCAAGTTATCCTCTGGAAAGGCGATGATCTGTAACAGTCGGAATGAGTCAGTTATAAGAAAAACACGGTTACCATGAGGGCGACGCACACAACGGCAGGCGATGCCAAGACCAGAATTTCAATGGTTCGGCGGATCGGGCGGGGACGTGGAACACGACGCCATGCCAACCAACCAATAATTGCCGCCGTGATCGACAAGAGGCCGGAGGCCAATACAGCAACCGCCAGAATACCCAATACCGGCAAGCCGCAGCCTGGGCCTGGCCGGGACTCCGCAAAATTCGCCATTTCAAAATACGCCCAGACCGAGGGTCCGGCGAGGGCGACAAAAAACAACAGCCAAGATAATTTTCTCAATTTAGACATGGCGCTATGATCTCCGTGAACGTTTTCCAGCGCATGATCTATTCCATTCCCTACAGAAAAGGCTCTTTGTGGGTTTGTTTTCAATTCCTTCCACTAATAAACGACACGGATGCATCATGTTATTCCTCATTAAGGCGGCTTCCTGTATTATCGCAGAAAGCTGGAATTAAATAGACTCCTTAATATACGTATATAAAACAGGATCGACCGATGGCCAGATAGAAGTCGATGGCGACGACGAGTAGTGATAACGACGGATGCACGACGTAACCTGAGTAGCAGGAGAGAAAACGGAGAGGTATGTCATTACACCCTGAATTCCCCAAATCGCCCTATGCCGAATTATTGCCGGAACAGCGCTGGTTCCCAGCAGCGGAAGACCTGCGCAGCACGGCATATGAAAAGCTGCTGCCGCCACTGGTTGCCAAGATTCGCACCGAGGTCGCGGCATGGCGGGGCTCGGGTTATGCTGATGCCTCCGACACCTCGCGGGCGTTACTCAATTGGTGGTTTCAGACGGAACACCTGATCGAACAGGCGGATAACACACTGTCACCCTTCCGCTATTACTTCTCGCAGCGCGAAGCGGTCGAGACGGTGATCTGGCTGCACGATGTGCGCAAGGTGCGCGATAAGTTTGATTTACTGCGTTTCGATGCTTCCGGTGCCGTATCGACAAACATGTTCGACGAGGACTGGCCGCGTTATGTCATCAAGATGGCCACCGGCGCGGGCAAGACCAAGGTACTGTCGCTGCTCATTGCCTGGAGTTACTTCCACAAACGCTATGAAACCGACTCGACGCTGGCGCGTAATTTTCTGGTGATCGCCCCCAACATCATTGTGCTGGATCGCTTGCGCGCCGATTTCGATGGCCTGCGTATTTTCTTCAATGATCCGATCCTGCCGGACAACGGCCACGCAGGCCGCAACTGGCGTGAGGATTTCCAGATCACACTGCACATTCAAGATGATGTGCGTGTTGCACGCGACACCGGCAATATCTTTCTCACCAACATTCACCGTGTCTATCTCGGCGAAGTGCGTGAGCCTTCGCTGGAAGATGATGACCTGCGCGATTATTTTTTGTCGCCGTTTGGTCCCAAACCCGCGGGTAAAACCACTGACAGCAAAACCGATCTCGGCGAGATTGTACGCGAGCTCGATGAGCTGGCCGTATTCAACGACGAGGCGCACCATATTCACGACCCCAAAATGGCCTGGTTCAAGAGCATTCAGGATATTCATCACCGCATGCTGCAGAAGGATGGCCATCTGGCGTTGCAGGTGGATGTGACGGCGACACCCAAACATAACAACGGCGCGATCTTCGTGCAAACAGTGTCGGATTATCCCTTGGTCGAGGCGATCTATCAGGGGGTTGTCAAACAACCCGTGTTACCCGATGCGGCCAGCCGTGACCGGTTACAAGAACACAAGAGCGCGATCTTTACCGAGCACTATGCCGATTATTTGCAGCTTGGTATTGAAGAATGGCGCAAGAGCTACGCTGAGCACGAACCGCTGGATAAAAAGGCGGTATTGTTTGTTATGGTCGATGACACCAGGAATTGCGATGAGGTTGGCGAATACCTTCAAAAGATTTGCCCCGAGTTACAAAATGCTGTGCTCGTCATTCACACTAAAAATAACGGCGAAATTTCGGAAGCTGCCTCCGGCAAGAACAAAGATGATCTGGAGCTGCTGCGCAAGCAATCCAACGAGATCGATTCCTGGGCCAGCCCCTTCAAAGCCATCGTTTCCGTGCTGATGCTCAAGGAAGGTTGGGACGTGCGCAATGTCACCACGATTGTTGGTCTGCGTGCCTATACGGCAAAGAGCAACATCCTTCCCGAGCAAACGCTCGGCCGTGGCCTGCGCCGCATGTATTTTGGTTCGGATACACCGGAAACCGTGTCGGTGATGGGCACAGCTGCTTTCATGGAGTTCGTCGAATCCATCCAGAATGAGGGTGTTACCTTCGAACATGTGCCGATGGGGCCGGGAAGTGATCGCAAGGAATCGCTGGTGGTCGAAGTGGACACGCAAAACACCAATAAAGATATTGATCAGCTGGATATCGAAATTCCAAAACTCAGCCGTCGCTATCACCGTGAATATAAGGATTTGGAAACGCTCGACCCGGCAAAACTGGGTAATAACCGAATTCCAATTAAGCCTTTTACGCCGGAACAAACCCGCGAGATCATCTTCAAAACCATGCTCGATGCCGAAGTGCATCACACGATTTTGCTCGATGGCGTGGGCGCAGCCGATTACCGCTCGGTGGTGGCGTTTTTTGCACGGCAACTGTTAAAGGAGTTGCGACTGGTCGGTGGGTATGATGTGCTGTATCCCAAGGTGCGGGACTTCATGCAGGGTTATCTGTTCGACAGCTCGCCGGTGAATCTTGACGACCCTGTGGTGCTGCGCAATCTGTCCGAACCCGAGGCAGGCAAGATATTGTTTGATTCCTTTATAAAGGCCATTAACGCACTCACGGTGCAGGACGCCGGTACCTCGCGCATCGAGGCGCGCATTCGCCTGCGCGACACGCGCCCTTTCCGAACAGAAAACCGTCCGTATCTTCAACCAAAGAAATCACTGTTCAGCAAAATCGTCGGTGAACCGCATGCCGGTGGTTTTGAATTAGCGTTCGCCGGATTTCTTGATAATGCCCCGGATGTTGTCGCGTTCGCCAAGAATTACCTCGCCGTGGGATTCAAGATCGACTACGTCAAGTCCAATGGTGACCTCTCCACCTAC
>JANNJI010000306.1:0-4710 GCA_031405795.1 Gammaproteobacteria bacterium | reverse complement strand
CTCCAGGGCAAAGTGACCGGTGTCGAGCAAATGAAATTCCAGGTTGGTCAGGTCACGTTTGAACGGCTCTGCGCCTTCTGCGGGAAAAATAGGATCATTTTTGCCCCAGACCACCAGCGTGGGCGGCTGATAGGTACGCAGATAGGCCTGCCAGGTTGGATAAAGTTCGACGTTGGTCTGGTAGTCGTAAAACAGATCAAGTTGGATTTCATTGTTGCCGGGCCGATCCAGCCGGTATTGATCAACGGTCCAGGTGTCTGGGCTGACGAGTGAAACATCCGCTACACCAAACGTATACTGGAAAATAGTTGCATCAATCTTCAGGAACCCACGTAATAGCTCACGGCTGGCGGGAGAGTTATCCTGCCAATACTGACGGAACGGATCCCAGAATTCACGCAGGCCTTCGACATAGGCATTGCCGTTTTGCACGATCAGGGCTGTGACTCGTTCCGGGTGACGTGTCGCTAACCGAAAGCCGATCGGTGCGCCATAATCCATCAAGTAGAGTGCATAGTTCGAAAGACCGATCTTCTGGGTGAAATGTTCAACAATGAGTGATAGATTTTCAAACGTATACTTGAACGCGGCGCGATCCGGCGCACTGCTCTCACCAAAACCGGGATAGTCAGGTGCCACAACGTGATAGCGGTTCGCAAGTTGTGGAATCAGATTGCGATACATCTGCGACGACGTCGGGAACCCGTGTAACAATAAAACAGTGGGTTTACGCGGATCGCCAGCCTCGCGATAAAAAATTTTCAGACCGTCGACGTCGACTTGCCGATAATGCACGATAGTGGCAGCTTCAACGCGGTTTCCTCCTGCCTGTGACGGCGAAGGAAACGTTGCGACGGCAATAGCTGCAGCCATTATAGAACGAATATAAAATTCTCTGGACATAGCTTTAACTCCTGAACAAAACACAACGGATGTTGTGCGGGGTTTGGAATATAGCGGCAAATACCCAAGGCAATAAATAGGTAAAAGTGAATTTCATTTTTGTTTGAATTGAAATAATCCAGTGTGTTGTGCATAAACCAGAAATAATATTGTCATATAAATAATTTTTACATTATACCGATGCTCCATCATGCGTCTTGCCGATATTGTTCCGAAATATGGAATGGTAAAATGCAATTTCGTCTATTCATTTTAGTGATGGAAGCTGCCAAGCTGGGTCTCACCAGAGTAACCACTGCAACGTCAAGGAGTCAGTCATGAATCAGGTTTTACCCAAAGTTACGACCAAACTCCAGTTTTCGGTCGCGCATTTAGGCCCGTTCGCTGAGTTGAATCAGTACAAGTTCGCTCCGCCTGGATTATCTTTCGAAATAGAAGGTAAGGTCTTTCTAAACCCGTTACTGAATCTAACCGGATCGGAGATATCGTTGAACAAACTTCCTGCCAAAGGCGGCATGCCTTTTTATCATAAACACAGGCTCAACGAAGAGGTTTATATTTTTATCAAGGGAAAAGGCCAGATTCAAATCGACGATCAGACCGTAAGTGTCAGTGAAGGTTCGGTTGTACGCATTTCACCCGGCGGTGTGCGCTGCTGGCGCAATAATTCCGATGAGCCGTTGTATTACATCGTCATCCAGGCACCGGCAAACCAATATACCAGCGGCAACACCATTAACGATGGAATTGCGCTTGAACACGCAGTTCGTTGGCCCAGTTGATATCGATCTCATCAAAACCGTAGTTTAACTCAACAACAGGAGTAATACACATGTACCAATCTAATCTAAAAATAGTGATGGCAATTTCAATGACAGTGATTTTTTCGTCGGCGTCCATTGCTCACGCGGACAAGATGACAGAGTCCGTACACAAACCCGTGGAAAGCCATCAGTGGTTCGATACCGGAGTTGGAGCGATGCAGGCGGCGGTTGCTTACGGTGATATGACAAAGGGCGGCCACGGCACGATTTTAAAAATGCCCAAGGGTTTCTCCAGCCCAGTACATAAACACAGCAATGAATATCACTCCGTGGTCATTTCCGGTACGGTCGTTAATAGCGAAGTGGGTAAGCCCGATATTAAAATGAATGCCGGTTCCTATTGGTATCAGGTGGGCGATGCCAATCATGTCACCCGCTGTGTTTCGGATAAGGGTTGTATGGTGTTTTTGATGCAACCTGAGAAGTTTGATTTTATTACTGAAAAATAAGCATATCGATAAGCGGTGACTTCGCCTCCTGTCGGCCAAGCCTGAGGGAGGCGTTGTCGTATGCGAGAGTACTGTGATCCACTCGACGTTCAGCGGCTGGAATGGTTTTCCTTGTCGAGCAGCGATTTGATATAAGCGACGAACTCAGGGTCTTCGCCATGCAACAGATCCGGCAGAGCGGCGCGGAAGTCGCCGCGTCGGCACCACTCGCGCATGTAGTCTTCCCAGGAAAGCCAACGCCGTTTTTCCTTGTCGGACATGCGTGGGTCATACAGCAGCAGGTAGGCGCGTTCAAATAATGAGATGAGCATATTAAAAATGATCAGCATGCGTTCGCGTTGCTCGGGGGTGGGTTGCGGGGTTTCTTCGACAGAAAATAAGCGCAAGTCGGAATGTTCCAGAGTGGTCTTTAGAAACTCCTGGTAATTGTCGGACAGCAATTGATAGACTTCCTCATCTTCATTATTGCGCTCCTTGCGTTGTTCATAAATAAAAACGAGGATCGCCAGCGGCAGCCCGATGACGGTGACGATATAACTCAGCAGTTCCCAGCTTTCAGAATCCATAGTGCTACTATATTTGTTTAACTGCTGATTGAAAACCCTCAATAATCCACCGCGACCAATAAAAGACCCGCAACCTGAAACAGGGGAGCAAAAAACAGGCAAGGAACCGGATCGAAGAGGAAATATTGCGGTGTTAGATCGCTTGAAACTTCAATGACAAGTGGCTGAAATGAAGAGTGGTCGGCGTCCCCTGATAATCGCATTCGGGACGCCGACAGTAATAATTTTCAGAACCATAACAAAACATCCAGCGAGATGGATTAATTCAGGCGGATAATGCGGCTTTCGATGGCGGCGCTGAAGGGTTGTGTCAGCCCCTCCACGTAGGTCACCAACGCATCCATATCTACCGGACCAACAACACGGTTAGTGCCTTGTAGCAGCACAGTGAAGTTATCGCCACCGGCGGCAATGAAGCTGTTTACCGTGACGCTGTAGGTTGTGCTGATATCCAGGGGTGTGCCATCCAGCCGGGTTACCGCTACGATGCGATTGCCCACCGGTAAATTGTTATCCCAGGTGTAGTTGAGGCCTGAGGTCTTGAGGATACGTGTGAACGGTTGATTGAGCCATTGTTGATTTAACAAAGTAATGATCTGCGCACCGCTTAAATTCATGCGCACCAGGTCGTTGTTAAACGGCTGAATGGTAAAAAGCTCACCCCAGGTCACCTCACCGGCATTCAGATCGTCGCGAATACCACCCGGATTCATGAAAGCGAAGTCAGTTTGCATGGCGGCGCGTTGTGCATCGGCAATTAAATTTCCCAACGCGGATTCACCTGCGGTATTTTCCGTGCGGGTGATGGCAGCGGTACTGGTACCTACCACGCGATTTACCAGCGGCGCAACCACGGTAGCCGCGTCACTGACCAGTTTGGCCACTTGTGTGTTAGGCGTTAAGCCTGGGCCTTCATTCGTCCAGGTAGTGATGATCGCGGCGGATTTTTCCACGATGTCTTTGGTTTTGGGATCAATGGCCACATCGATATCGTCATAGGCGGTACTGAACGAAAACGCCTGCGTGACTAAGATCAGTTTACCGTGTTGATTGGGCATCAGGGCATTGGTAAAGCTGTGTGCATGGCCGGAGATGACGATGTCGATCTCATCATCCAACCGTGAAATGATATTACCGATGGCGCCCTCCAGCATAACCGGGCTGTCTTGCGTCGGTCCGCTGTACGTGTTCTGACGAGTGCCTTGGTGTATCGTTACCACGATGGCGCGCACGCCTTGTTTTTTGATCTCGGGTATATAACTATTGATCGCATCGGCTTCGTCGAGGAAGGTTACTCCGGCCACGCCGGTGGGTGTGACAATGGTAGGGGTTTCCTTGAGCACGGCACCGATAAAGGCGATCTTGGCGCCTTTGATTTTTTTGATCACATACGGCGGCAGAATCGGTTTGTTAGTTTTGGTGTTAACGACATTGGCATTGATGTACGGAAATTTTGCACCACTGAAGGTTGGATCCAGAAACGGACCTTTGGGTGAGTTGCCACCGTTGATCAAACGTAACATCTCAGTGACGCCTTCATCAAACTCGTGATTGCCCAGTGTACCGACAATATTGCAACGTGGGTCAAACTCCCGATAATCGTCGTCATCATCCTGCTCTTCGCTGCGGCAATACTTGTTGGTAAGTATATTCAAAAAAGTGATCGAGGGTTCATCTTGCAATAAAGCGGAGATGGGTGGGCTGGCACCGACGTGATCACCGGCATGCACGATGATAGCGCCATCTGGCGCCGTGTCAGCGGCACTTTGTAGATAAGACGCCAGCACTGCGGCGCCACCAGCGAGACGGTTGCCGACGCGACGTGGTTCTAATTGACCGTGAAAATCATTAAACCCCAGAATCTTAAAACGGATCCATGATTGCGGATTGGCGGCATGCTCATCCCGCCAATGCGTGCGGGCACTGGCGTGGGTTCGCACTTCCAGGTCGTCGTGACCGTCGTGATCT
>JANNJI010000305.1:0-5207 GCA_031405795.1 Gammaproteobacteria bacterium | reverse complement strand
GGGTCTGCTGGATGCCGCGCAAGCGGCCGTGAAGAAATACGGTAGTAGCGAGGTGCCAGTGCACTTGCGTAATGCACCGACGGCCTTGATGAAGGAATTGAATTATGGCAAGGCCTATCGGTATGCCCACGATGAACCCTATGCTTATGCCGCTGGTGAAAGTTATTTCCCTGATGAGGTGATCGAGCAAGATTATTATTCGCCGACCAGTTTTGGTTTGGAGCAAAAGATCAAAGACCGGCTGGCCTTTTTGCGCAGTCTGGACGAAAAGGCCGAGTCCGCCTGAGTATGCAGCACTTAATTCTGGTATTTGTCGGTGGCGCGGTGGGTTCGGTATTTCGCTACATAGTTTCAATCGGCATGTCGCGTTGGTTGGGCACAGCGTTTCCCTATGGCACACTCACGGTCAATGTTGCCGGATCGTTGTGCATGGGTTTCTTGTATGTCTTGATCGTGGAGCGTGCCAGTTTTAGCGCGGAATGGCGTAGCCTGTTATTAATCGGTCTGTTGGGCGGTTTTACGACTTTCTCCTCGTTTTCAATGGAAACCTTGTTGTTGCTCCAAGACGCGGCTTGGTTCAAGGCAGCTGTCAATACACTGCTGAATGTGATCTTGTGCCTGCTTGCGGCGTGGATTGGTTTATTACTTGGGAGGCTATTATGAAACAAACCGACATACGACAAAGATTATCGATCTGTCCCTGGCTCTGCCGATTGTGGTAGAATTTTTCGATGAACCACTGAGCACTATCGTCAAGCCCGGTCATTTGATCCACTGGAATGCCACCACCAACGAATAACAACCAAGAAACCCTACTCTATGTTAGACCCAAAATGTCTTCGCACCGAACTTGATGCCACGGCGACGCAATTATTGCGGCGTGGTTTTCAGCTGGATGTTGTGCAGATTAATGCCCTTGAGCAAGAGCGCAAGAGTGTGCAAGTCAGAACTCAGGAATTACAGGCACAACGTAAAAAAATTTCCAAAGAGATTGGTATTGCCAAGAGTAAAGGCCAGGACGTGGAGGCCTTGATGACAGAAGTTGCTGCATTGGCGTCCGGGCTGAGCGCGAGCGAAGCAGAACTCACGCGGATTCAGGCAGAGATGGATTCCATCCTCATGGTGATTCCCAATATTCCACACACCAGTGTGCCTGAAGGGCTTAATGAATCAGCGAATATCGAGGTACGCAAATGGGGCACACCGCGTCAATTTGCTTATCCACCACGCGATCATGTCGATATTGGTATCACTTTGGGTCAACTGGATTTTGATACGGCGACAAAAATTACCGGTTCACGCTTTGCCGTGATGAGCGGCCAGATCGCGCGTTTACATCGCGCCCTGATCCAGTTTATGTTGGACTTGCATTCAACCGAGCATGGTTACACTGAAACATACGTCCCGTATTTGGTCAATGCTGAGTCTTTGCGGGGTACTGGCAACTTGCCAAAATTCGCAGCGGATTTGTTTAAACTTGAAGGCGAACAAGAATATTATTTAATTCCCACTGCGGAAGTGCCGGTTACCAATATCGTACGCGATACCATCATCGACCCCTCAGTGATGCCGCGTAAATTTGTTTGTCATACGCCCTGTTTTCGCAGTGAGGCCGGTTCCTATGGAAAAGACACGCGCGGAATTATCCGCCAACATCAATTTGAAAAGGTTGAGTTGGTGCAAGTGGTGCAAGCGGGGACTTCGTATCAAGCACTGGAAGAGTTAACCTCACATGCTGAACAGGTCTTGCAACGTTTGGAGTTGCCGTACCGCGTGATGGCGTTGTGCGCCGGTGACACGGGATTCTCTGCTGCCAAAACCTATGACCTGGAGGTGTGGTTACCCGGACAGGCAAAATACCGTGAGATATCTTCGTGCAGTAACTTTGAAGATTTTCAGGCGCGGCGCATGAAGGCACGTTATCGTAATCCTCAGACTGGTAAACCGGAATTAGTACATACCGTCAATGGTTCCGGGTTGGCAGTGGGGCGTACCTTGGTGGCGGTGTTGGAGAATTATCAACAAGCCGATGGTAGCGTGACCATCCCTGCTGCATTAGTGAAATACATGGGTGGCAAAACCACCATTACTTAAATTATTTGTACTAATACGAACACAAATACAGCAATACCCAGCAGCAATAAGGCTAACGTTTGCCAATCCTTGCGCTCGCCTTTAGGGCTGTTCTCCATACTCCGTTTCACGCGCGGCCACAGGTAGAGAATCATCAAGCCCATAAACACGGCTGAAATAATTTTGTATAGGGTACTATCTTCCATTTTATGACACTCGTGTTGAGTTGAAATAAAAAGGCCCCGAAACCGGGGCCTTCATTGTGCAGGTATAGCTATGTGAATCAATCATCACTGCTCATAATGCCAAGAATTTGCAGTAAATGGACAAAGACATTAAAGATATCCATGTACAGATTGACGGTGGCATACAAATAATTGGTTTCTCCACCATGGATAATCTGGCTGGTGTCATACAGGATAAAGCCGCTGAAGATCAAAATGGCAGCGCCGGAGATTGCCAATGACAACATCGGCAGGCCGAGAAAAATATTAGCCAGTGCCAATATAAACACCGTGATGAGACCCACCATCAAGAATCCGCCGATAAAACTAAAGTCCTTGCGGGTAGTTAACACATAGGCGGAGAGGGCGAGGAAAATCACACCGGTACCACCAAACGCCGTTGAAATGATTTTTGCACCATTGGCCAACGCCAGATATTTGCCAAGGAGAGGCCCCAGCGCAAAGCCGAATAGGCCCGTGATGGCAAAAACAACCAATAGACCGGCGGACGAATGGGCGGTACGCGGTAATACAAAGATGGCCAGCACCATGGCCCCAATGATGGAAAGTAGATAGGTCCAAGGCCCCATCTGCAGGTAGGTCGATACAGCAGCGGTCAGGGCACTGAACAGCAAGGTCATGGATAATAGAGCGTAGGTATTGCGCAAGACCTGGTTGGATTCCAGAGCAGACTCGCGCGGGCGGGTCACGACAGATGGATTGTTATACATAATTTCACCTCATTGAGAATTGACTGTGTCTAGCATACCGTAAACATGTGTAATATCAACCCCTGTTATGGGGGTGGTAAACCCCTGTATCAACTGGATTTACCTGCTTTTTTCGGGTATTCTGCGCGGCCCTCGCTACTCGCCTAAGGCCAAGTACGGGGGCTGGAGGCCGATTTATCAGGAGAGGTGGCAGAGCGGTCTAATGCGGCGGTCTTGAAAACCGTTGACTCGCAAGGGTCCGGGGGTTCGAATCCCTCCCTCTCCGCCATAAAATACAAAGCCCCGTACAGGGTTTTTCTATACAAGTAAGTCGCAGGCACCGATTCTGTGGCCTACTGCCTATATATCAAACAGATTACAAACACCACCCCGCCCATACCGACGATGTCAGCCGTTTAACCTGTGTTCTGCCACTTATGAATGAAGCTTAGATTGGCCTGATAATTTCACCTATGATGTACAGATTACCTCGCCGCGTCGTCACTGGATAAGCCAATGAACCAACAGGCTGTACTACATATAATTGCCACACACACTGAACTCTATTGTGCGGTTGCACAAGAGTGGGTTTCGCTGGCGAAGGCGGCTATTCGTGCGCGAGGCAAATTTTGCGTGGCGCTAACAGGCGGCAATACGCCGCGTGAGTTGTATCGGCTTTTAGCGAGTGATGAATATGCGAAGCAGATCGATTGGTCCGCAACGCGTATATATGTGGGCGATGAGCGCTATGTGCCACATGATCACCCGGACAGTAACTTTGGTATGGCAACCGCTACCTTATTGGCACATGTGCCAATACCGGCCGGTCAAATTTATCCCATACCCACCCAAGCAGCGCCGCTGGAATGTGCCGTCGAATATGCACAAACATTACAACGCACCCTGGCGATCAATACAGTAGGTGTTCCCGTGTTGGATTTGATCTTACTGGGGATGGGGGAGGACGGACATACCGCCTCATTATTTCCGGGTGCCGGTGCACTGGATGTGCATGATCGCATCTGTGCTGCCGTGTATGTGTCGCACTTGACGTCCTGGCGTTTGACTTTGACTTATCCGGTCATCACTGCCGCACGACAGCGAATTGTTATGGTAACCGGTAACACTAAAGCGAAGATTTTAGCGAAAGTGTTATCCGATAAAATCGCGAACGATTTGCCGATGCAACGCATCGCCTTAGCTGCGCCAACAACGTGGTACCTTGATAAGGCTGCGGCGTCGGCACTGCCCATGGATAAGACCTGATGTGGTTGTTGGCCGGTGATGTGGGCGGAACAACCACACGCTTGCGTTTGGCAAGTTTGCAAGAGGGGATAATTACAGAGTTGATTACCGAACAGTATCCCAGTCAGCACTATCCGGATTTATTCACACTCTTAACCGAGTTTCTGGCGGCACACCCATGTGTATCAATTGCGGCGGCGTGTCTTGCGGTTGCAGGCCCAATCACAGCACAATCTGCCACCGTCACAAATTTACCTTGGACTTTTACCGCACAGGAACTTGCCAGCCGTTTTAATATTGCGAAAGTAACACTGGTCAATGATTTTCAAGGTGTTGGTTATTGCATTGAGACACTGCAAGCCTCTGAATTGCTGATTCTGCAACAAGGTCATGCACAGCTGCATGGTGTGTGTGCGATATTGGGTGCAGGTACGGGTTTGGGTATGGGCATCATGGTTTGGCGGGATGGCGAATATGTCATGTTGCCGAGTGAGGGAGGGCATGCCGATTTTGCACCGACAACCGATGAACAATGGATTGTCTGGAAAACACTGAATCAGCAGCGGGGTCGAGTCAGTGTCGAAGATATCTTATCAGGGAGTGGGCTGGAAAATATCTATCACGTTTTGTATCAGCACGTCCACACCCATGCCTGTGACCCAGCACGCTGCAAGGCAGAGTTGATTAGCCAACGGGCGATACGTGGCGAGGATCCCGTTGCTGTGCAAGCACTGCACCTGTTTGTGGCTGTGTATGGTGCCCAGGCTGGGAATCTGGCGTTGACGGTGATGGCAACCGGTGGTGTTTATATCAGTGGCGGCATTGCGAGTAAGATCAGTGCGTGGCTGCCACACGGTTCATTTATGCAGGCATTCCATAATAAAGCACCGATGCTGACAGTGATGCAGGGATTTCCAGTGCAGGTGATCCTTGATCCCTTAATAGGCTTGCGTGG
>JANNJI010000304.1:0-1326 GCA_031405795.1 Gammaproteobacteria bacterium | reverse complement strand
GCATCTTGCGGTAAATACCCGCGATGGCACCGTCGGTCTCAAACACCACGGCGGTATTGTGGTACAGGCCGCTGGCGCGTCGTTCAAACAGCGAGGCAACGATCACGATATTGAGGGCCTTAGCTAAGGCGGCCAATTCGGTACTGCTCGGTCCGGGGATGGGTTCTGCCAGATCAAAACAACGGGTATCTTCCGTTTGGCAAAAATACAGGCTGGTGTGTAATTCCTGAAGCAAGACCAATTGGGCGCCCTGGGCAACGGCCTGGCGAATACCTGCCTCTGTTGTGTTCAGGTTAGCCGTTCGATCCGGGCTGCACTGCTGCTGGATTAAACCAATGGTCAAATTTTTGTTTTGCATGGACTGATTATATCGTAAAACTTCGACTGTATTGGCGTGAAGTGATAAAGATGAAATTTTACCAGGCAGCTGATAGTATCCAGTCTACAACGATCCAGCGAGGATAATTCAGATGTCGCGACAAGGACTTATCATAATATTGATGTTGGGACTCTCTGCGTGCGGCAGCATGTCGGATACGGCATACAAACTTGACAATACGATGTTTGCGTATGAGCGTGCCTTACGCTGGGGCGATTACGATGTCGCCTATAGTGCCCATATCAATGAAAAAGGCCCATTAAGTGCGGAACAACGCAAAAATTTAAAACGCTTCCGTCTGACCGGCTATAAGATTACCCAAACCAAATTCGCCGCAGACGAAAAACACGCGACACAATTGGTTGAACTACGCTACTACAATGAGGAAAATGTGCGTGAACGTTCGCTCAATCATGTCGTGGAATGGGAATATGATCCTGCGGGGAACCATTGGCAGATCACCAGTCCCTTTCCTGCGTTTAAATAATAGAAACGCCTTATCATTCCCCACATCTCCATAACTATCGCGCTGGAATAACCCCACTGGGCAGTTGCATGGTCAGGCAGTGCAAACTGCCGTTTTGTTCAATAATTGGCAGGCAGGGCACTCCAATAATCTTGCGATCCGGAAAACAACGTGACAATTGTTGCAACGCCAATTGATCCAGCGGGTCAGCATAAGTCGGCATGAGTACCGCACCATTGATAATCAGAAAATTGGCATAGCTGGCCGCCATGCGCCGACCATCCGCATGGTATTTTGTCGCTGGGAAGGGTAGCGGCACCAACGTATAGGGTTTGCCTGCTGCCGTGCGCATGGCTTGCAACTCTTGTTGCATGCGTGTTAACGGTTCATAGTGATAGTCTTGTTGAGCATCGCAATGCACATAGGCAATTGTCGTGGTATCGCCGACCGGACCAAGATCATCTACCTGGCGAATCCCAAC
>JANNJI010000303.1:0-1271 GCA_031405795.1 Gammaproteobacteria bacterium | reverse complement strand
ACATTACGCAACCAAAAAAATATTTAAACCGACTAAATAACTGTTTCCAAATGTTGTTTACTCACCGAAGCGGCGGGTTGCGACGTTATTTAAGTAACAAAAAACATGACATCGAATATTTGATGTTGAGAAAGGTGACCTGAACTTTGAGGCTAAAATAATTGGCGATTATTATGTTTTTTTCTCCGATTTATTCCGCGCCTGATGAGTTCGTAATGCTTAGGAATGCTTCGGAAAAATAACAGTCCCAGTCAGGACTTGAAGTTCCTATCAGTTTGTTGGAGAATTTTAATATGCAGCTGTCTAAATATGGATTCATTCTATGTTTGTTATTTTCTCCCAATCTAACTTGGGCTTTTATCAGTTTGGATTTTTCAGCGGATCGCGTGAGTTTTCAACTTGCAGTGATCAATAATTTATATTCGGAGAATTCGCCAACTGATCAAATCATCAGCGGAACACGATTGACCATTCAAACTAGGAACTATCTTGTTGTCGCTTTAGAAACTGGCGAGGTTGGAAGCCCTGCATCTGCCTATAAAGGCGCTTTAATTGGATTGGGAGTCGGACCCTGGCACGATTCGGCTGACGGCTGGAGTCCTATCGCTCGCTACTATGGCTTGGGTATTCGCCAAAGTGACCAAGTCGATTCTCTGCCCGTGGTCGAGTTGGAGCTTGGGGCCGATTTAAAGGTCTACGAAGCTTTCAGGTTGTACCTCTCTATGGGGTTATCCGGCCCCGGTGTTTTGCTACCAGGATTGTTTAGCGGGAGTGCCGACAGTCAGCAACTTCTTAGTGGAACAAAAATTAATCTTTACTTCGGTGCAAGTTTTGATTTTTAATAAGCGGTAAAAATCACGGATTCTCAATACGGATACAAACGCAGGTTCAACTTGTTAGTGCAACAGTACATCTATTCCATTATGGTCGAAAACAATGGAGATCATCGGCAAACTGAACAGGGCCGGTGTAATGTTGGCGAATCAGTGTCAAGGTTTCCGCTTCACGGCCTAAGGTGCGTTGCATACGATGCGAGAGCACCAACTGTTTGACTTTGGCTTGGCCTGCGATTTTGCCAATCACCGACGGTGGCATATGTAAATCACGTGCGGTGCCACTGGCATCTTCCGGCACGGCATTGTGTGCCACCAATATATCAGCATCCGCTGCGAGTGCCGCCAGGGTGTGCTTCTTGTCATTCATGTCACCACTGAACACCATGGTTTTTCCAGCGAGCGTAATACGCCAGGCCAGGGCAGGTATCGGGCCAT
>JANNJI010000302.1:0-4995 GCA_031405795.1 Gammaproteobacteria bacterium | reverse complement strand
GCACGAAGTCGGTCATCATGTGCTCGGCGCCACTGAAAATCAGGTCGGCGTCTTGCTGAGCCTGAGTTTTCCAGACAGGTGTGGGGCCTGCGGTGATCTCGACGGTCACCCCCTTCTTTTTACCAAATACCTGCGCCGCCTCTCGCATTGCTGGGGCGGGACCACCTGCGCCATAAGCGCGCAAGGAAACGTGCGGTTTTCCCACCGGCTCCGGCTGCTGCGCAGCCGCAGGTGCCTGCAACAGGATGGCGAAGAATGTGGAAAATAATATGCCCAAGATAGGCATGTTCGTTTTCTGGTTCATGCTGTTTTCCTTCGGATCAGGTAGCCAATAATGACGCCGACACTTAGAATGCTGATCAATTTCGGTGCCATTGCCCCAAGCCTGCGTAGCTTGTGCTGGTGAAAGTCAGCACATTTAACGCAACAGTAGACCTTACCCGCATCTGTTATTCCAGGTCCGGGAAACAGCCCGGCGCACATTGCACAGGCTTGCATTGATTCTGGCGCGTTCATCGTTGTCTCCTTGAAATTGGTAAATGTGCTGCACACTTGTAAAGATTGCTATTGCCATTGTCTGCGTTTTTTTCGGAAAACGCTGTACGCTAGCGTACAGTAGTTGCTCGTCAAGGAACCAAAATGGTTGAAAACAACTATCGGGGCAAAGTGAACACACTATTTATATACGGTGGCCCGTTTTAGTTCATGGGTTGGCGCATACGGTCTTGCTTCCGCCGAAGGAAAAACAATAAAATACTTTGGGATACATTTTTTGGTTGCGCAACATTAGGCCACCCTTGTGAGTGAGTTGAGACGTATACATTTCTGGGTGGGATTCCTGGGGATCATTATATTTTTGCTTACAGGGCAGTATATGTATCATGTACACGATCACCTGAAGGGTATGCAAAATGAAACCAGAATGCTGTTTAGATCAGCGCATATATATTTTTTGTTATCCTCGCTAATCAATTTAGTGTTGGGCGTATATTTAGTCCCGTTCCAGCAGAGGCATCGGGCGATATTGCAGTATATTGCATCCATACTTTTACTGGTTTCGCCATTTTTTTTGCTAGCCGGTTTTTTTACTGAGCCGCACATGTCAGATCTGGCGAGGCCGTATAGTCGCGTTGGTCTTTATGCGCTTTTTGGCTCATCGTTTGTGTTTTTATACTTGGGATTAATCAATGAAAAAAAATAATATAACAATCACCTTGCCCAGGACGCTCCCGACGTTGCGCCTGTTAAGCAATCATTATGTTACAAAATAACACCCTGGTTTTTCCAGAATTTACCACGGTACGGCTAATGCTTTCGAGGATCACCTCGACCGATAAAGAATCAGTTTACGAGATGTTTTCGAATCCGGACGTCGTTAAATTTTATGACCTCGAACCGTTCACCGATCCTGCTCAGGCGGAAAAACTGATCGAACTTTTCGAATCGCGATATAGATCAGGTTCAGGTATTCGTTGGGCAATACGCATGAAAGCGTCTGGAGAGTTAATCGGTACCTGCGGGTTTAATTCATGGAGCGAGAAAATGCACAACGCCACGATCGGCTACGATCTAAAACCGGCGTACTGGAACAAAGGAATAACGACCGAGGCTCTTGTTGAGACCTTGCGCATAGCGTTTGCCGAGTTACTGCCTTGTGGATCACTGCACCGGGTTCAGGCAGACACCATCCCCGGCAACATCGCATCCGAAAAAGTTTTATTAAAGCTTGGCTTCAGAGAAGAAGGCATTCGTCGTCCATGTATCTACGTAAGAGGTTGTTATCATGACATGAAGTGTTTTGGGCTGCTAAGGACTGAATTCGATGGAACATAACCATGCACCCGCCTGAGTAGCAAAAAGCTTCGCGCTTTCGTTGCACCACAAATCGTGGTTTGGCTCACATCATTAACAGCCCGGAAATTGGGTTTATCGTTGTTGCTCGTCAAGGCGGCCAAGTTGTGGGCATGGTAAATCTTCTCAATTAACTATCTAAACAGGAACTACACATGACTGGATATTCCGGAACACCTCTCATAAAAAAACTCGGGATTAAGGAGGGATCGAAATTATTTTTAGTCAACGCCCCGCCAGAATATTTGCATCTTGTTGCACCCCTTCCAGAGGGAGTGAAGATCGTGTCACGTCTATCCAACGGCATTGATATGGTTCATGTCTTCTCAACAAAGGAAGCCCACCTGGTAAAAACACTTCGCGCCTCCCTTCCTAAGCTCAAGCAGGATGGAATGATATGGGTATCCTGGCCAAAAAAAACGGCCAAGGTATCTACCGATATTACAGAAGACATTATTCGAAAGGTCGCCCTTCCTTTGGGTCTTGTGGATATCAAGGTCTGCGCTGTTGATGATGTCTGGTCAGGCCTGAAACTTGTTATCAGAAAAGAACTTCGAAAAACGACGCAGCCCGCCATACCTTCCAGCAGGCGTGTTAAATCGGCACGCCGGTAGCCCCATGTTAATTGTTATGGTCTGTAAAAATGCCGTCACCTAAACGAGAGCCGATCACTTTTACAGAGCGCATTGCAACGGCGTTTATTTCGGCTGTTGCAGCCGCACTCACTTTATTCGCTTATTTTGTTATAAATGTCGCGCTTGCTGCAAAGTCCGCTTCGGGCCAGATCCCCGTATCATCTTTTTTCTTTTCCAGGCTCAGCACATATATTATTGTCACCGCGAGTTTGATTGGGTTTCTTTCTGGCTCAGAACGGATGGCGCGGATATTCAGCTTTTTCTGGGGCACTCACGAAATTTGGGAGCAGGCGTGGTTCCAAAAGCTTTGCATTACATTACTTGTCATGGCCATTGTCGTATTCACTGTGCATTTCTTGTATGGTCGCTATACTTACACGTAGACGTCGCTGTTGACGGAAGGCGGCAGACGGCTTGCTTGGTATCCCTCGGGAAACTATCCGGTTTTACAAGCAAAACGACAACCAGTTTATCGGCATGATGATCACAATACGTCCCGAGATCCACCAACGCGACAAGGAGCTGATCGTTCGCATCGAACATGAATAATTCTGGCGAATAAAATGCCCTGCCCTGCGTTTAAGCGTGACACCACAGAAAACGTCTGATTGGATTTTTTGATTTATTAGTTATACGAAATGAGGTATTCTTTCCGGATGGGAACGTTTCGAAAATTTAAAATAAAGAAGTAAATATAATAAAACACCACGCTTTTTGCCGCCACCCGCCTTATACATTTTGGAATAATATAATGATCACGCTCGGCAAGACCTACGAATTAAACGTGGTAAAAAAAGTAGAGTTTGGTTTTTATTTAGATGCCAAAGAACTCGGTGAGGTGTTATTACCGCGTAAATATGTACCGCGAGATCTCGCCGTGGGCGATGTTATCGAAGTATTTCTTTATCTCGATTCAGAAAACCGGCCTGTGGCCACCACACAACAACCCAAGGCGCAGGTAGGTGAATTTGCCTATCTAACCGTAGTGGCCAGCACCGCCGTGGGTGCCTTCCTGGACTGGGACCTGGAAAAAGATGTCTTGGTTCCGTTTTCTGAGCAACATAAACCGATGGAAGCCGGTCATGCTTATTTAGTCTACTTATATCTGGACAAGATCCATGGCCGAATCACGGCAACATCTAAAATCGATAAAATACTTGATGATGACAAACCCCATGATTACAAACCAAGACAAGCCGTTAATCTGATCATCGCCAACAGTACCGATCTGGGCTACAAGGTCATCATTAACCATAGCCATTGGGGTATGCTCTATAAAGAAGATGTGTTCGAACGCTTGAGTTTTGGTCAGGCGATAAACGGCTATATCAAACATATCCGGCCTGATCGGAAAATTAATGTCAGCCTCCATGGCGGCCAGGAGACCCGCGATAAATATGAAAACATCATTGTAAATCACTTAAAAAAGCAGAACGGCTTTGCTCCCGTGCACGATAACTCGGATCCAAAATTAATTTCCGAACTTCTTGGTATGAGTAAAGGCGCGTTTAAAAAGGCCATTGGCAGTTTATACAAACAGAAAATAATTACCATCAGCAAGGATGGCATCACTTTAATTGAAAAGTAAGTTAATGATCGAGCTATTGCCCAATACGTTGCTATTTATGGGATACTATTCGCTTATTTACAACCGTAACTAATTTGAGGGTTACTCTATGCCCATACCTTGGCTCGTGGTACTCACCAGCGTCCCCTGGACAGAGGTCATCAATAATGCCCCCCGTGTTGCCGACGGTGCGCGGAAATTATGGAATGCTATTAGCAAAAAATCTCCCAAACCTGAGGTAGACACTCCTGCTGTCAATCCTACTCTTTCTACCGAGGCTCAAACGCTCGCGTTACTCCAAACACAACTCGCTGTTGTCGAATCAGCGACGACTGAACTCCACAATCAACTGCTCGCCTCATCGGAACTCATTAAAGCTCTCGCTGAGCAAAATACGCAACTTATCCAACGCATCGAGACAAATCGGGTTCGCGTAATCTGGCTGGGAGCGGCCATTATTCTCATCGGTATTGTCGCGTTAACCAGTCTGGCCTTCTCTCTCAGTAACTAGTACTCTGACAAATTAATTTTTTCACTTAAAGAAAGGGAGGCGGCGTTGCCTTTCGAGACCATTGGCGGCAGGGATGCCGCCGTCGAGCCTACAGGGAAGTATTCACGGCGCGTCTCAAAAGGCAACGCCGCTTCCTCTTCCACAGTGATCCTGCGCCGGAGAGTGAAAAAATTAATTTGTCGCAGCACTAAATAACTGTTCCGAATTCCTGTCCACCTTGTTTAATAACGCTGCATGCGGTCGGTGTGTTGTTTCCCCCTTTGAAAAAGGGGGGCTAGGGGGATTTGAAATGCGCCGAATATAAAAATCCCCCTTAATCCCCCTTTTTCAAAGGGGGAAGTGATTCGTTGAGGCAGCTATCCTGCGAATTGTTTTGAGGCATGATTGTATTTCCGCTGCATCAAAACTTACCAATATCGCAACCCGCCGCT
>JANNJI010000301.1:0-5010 GCA_031405795.1 Gammaproteobacteria bacterium | reverse complement strand
CTCAACGCGCTGCACGGCGCCGATCAGCGCTTCCTCGTCGTGAAGGGGGAGGAGGTCACCGACCAGTTCGCCGGCAAGCCGCTGCACATCAACGGGCTCGATGTGCCACGCCATGCAAGCTCACCGGATCGGCACATGCCAGTCCCATCCCCAACATCAGCATAAGCCCTAGGCCCTGTTTCACCTGCCACCCGCTTTTCATAAAATCTCCACCTTGTCGTGTATTGTTATTAATCGAGTTTAAATTGGAATTCACGGCGAAAGCGTGCGGCTACCGGGCGTTCGCCGATGTACGATGGCGTAAAGGAAATTTTGCTGAGTTCATCTATCACGGCTTGGTCGAACAACATGCTGGCGCTCTTTAATATTTTTATGTCACGCACCCTGCCTTGCTCATCGATTACGAATTCGGCGATGACCTTTCCTTCCCGCCCGCGATTTTTTTCCGCAACAGGGTATTTCAAGGTTGTTGCGTTGCCGAAATCCGGAAGCCGCGTTAAGCGAAACAATGGTTCAACTTTTATGGGTTCATCTGGAACCGTCAGTGTGACGGTAGCCGCTGATGCCGATTCCTCGCGTGGCGATACCGGCGGCGAGTCAAACACTATCGGTGGTATGGGTGAACTATCGTTCGTCGTTGGCGCGATCAGCGGCGGCGGTTGCCGTGGAAGTTTGCGCGGCTTCGGCTCGTTCAATTTCGGCGTTGACACCTCGGGTTGCGACGACATGACTAACACAAGTTCCTGCCTTTCTAAAAGTCCGACGGGCCGCGTGTCTGAAAAACTTCCGGTTAGCGCCATGAACCAAAACAACGTGAACACACCGCCCAGAAGATACGCTCCGCACCACACTACCAACTGTGGCCGATTTTGGTAGACACTGAGATCGAATTGCATCGGGCTCACTCCCGCTACATCCATGCAGGCTGGCTTAACGACAGCTCGATTGGAGGCCGGGTATCTGGACATTAGTTTGCAGGCACTTTTGACTGTTGCGTGGCAATGCCGATTTTGAACAGCCCAAGTTGCTGTGCCGCATCCATCGCGGTAATGACAGATTTATGCAATGTATGTGCATCGGCGCTGATTGTCACAAGCCAATCCTTGCGCTCGCCTGCCGCCTGTTGCAGGGCACGCTTCACCGTCTCGATATCGGAGTGCATCACGGCTTGCTCATCGATGAAGAAGCGGCCGTTATCGTCAATCGTAATAGCGAGCGATTTTTTCTCTACATCGGGCAATGGCTGTTGTGATGCTTCCGGCAGATTGATGGGCATTTCCGACGTGCGCTTGAACGTCGTTGCCAGCATGAAGAAGATCAACAGCATCAGCAAAATATCGATGAGTGGAATCAGGATGATCTCCGGTTCTTCGCGGCGGCGCAGGCGTAGTTTCATCGCTCTGCTTCCGGAACCAAAACAAATTCGCGCTCGCCCATCATCACTTCCAGCAGATTGAGCGCCTCCAGTTCCATTCCCATCGCCAGCTCATCCACACGACGCTGAAAATAGCGGTAGAATGTCAAGCTCGGTATTGCCACCGCCAGACCTGCAGCCGTTGCGATCATGATTTGCGAAATACCGGAACCCAAGGCTTGCGGATTACCAATTCCTTGACTGGTCATGGAGGTAAATACTTCCATCAGACCTACGACCGAGCCGAGCAAGCCGAGCAACGGTGTTATCGCAGCAATGGTGCCCAGGCTGTTGAGGTACCGCTCCAGTTCATGCACTTCATGGCGTCCGGCGTCTTCGATATTTTGTTTTATGGTGACACTACTACCGTGGCGACTCATCAACCCCGCCGTCAGCATGCGCCCCAGCGGCGATCCCGCGCGCAAGGCCCGGATATTTTCCGCTGTCAGTTCGTTTTTTTTATGCCAATTTAAAATCCGCGTCACCAGATATCTGGGCATGATTTTATTTTTTTGCAAGGACCAAAAACGCTCCGCGATAATGGCGATGGCCAATACCGAACAAATCAGGATCGGTACGATAAGCCATCCACCCGAGGCGAGTATCTCTAACATGCTGATGTTTCCTTATGGCTGGTGATAACCTAGCCTAAATAGAAACGGCGCTGAGGTCTGTATCGAAACGTATCCAAATGTATCGTTTCGGTGGTTTCAACATTGTTTACCGGACGCCTATCTGTAGCACACGCATAAACATGCAAGGTTCCATTTCGCCTGGTAATGGCGTAGTCTAGAATAGAGGTAACACTGAGATTGTACTGAGGTTGTATCGAAACATATCCAAACGTAGTGTTGTATTGGCTCCGGCAGTATTAACCAAACCCGTACCCTGCTCTATGCGTAAACATAAATATGAACACGAAAATACCCATGACCTCCGCTTCCACAACTGCTGAACACCGCCGCGTCCTATTGGTGGAAGATGACACACGACTAGCGGCGCTGATACAAGAGTATCTGGAACAACAAGGTTTCGCCGTCATGATCGAAGCGCGCGGTGACCATGCCGTCGCACGTATACTGGGTGAACAACCCGATGTCGTGGTTCTGGATTTAATGCTGCCGGGCTGCGATGGTTTCGAAATTTGCCGGAACGTCCGTAGCCAGTTCACCGGCCCCATACTCATGCTCACTGCACGCGGCGAAGACATCGATCAAGTGGTAGGCCTGGAACTCGGTGCCGACGATTATGTGACTAAACCGGTGCAACCACGCGTATTACTGGCACGCATTCGCGCACTGCTGCGGCGTGGCATGCCGACTTACGCCACTTCACGGATATCTGTTGACACTCGCGATTTGATGTTTGGGAATTTGTTTATCCGCGCCTCGGCACGCGAAGTATTACTCGACGGCCACCCTGTCGACCTCACTGGTAATGAGTTCGAAATACTCTGGCTACTGGCGCGTCATGCCGGCGAAGTGCTGAGCCGCGACGCCATGCTCACCGCGCTGCGCAAAATCGACTACGACGGCCTGGATCGTTCGGTGGATTTGCGCATCTCGCGCTTGCGCAAAAAACTACACGACGACCCTGCACAACCCTTACGCATCAAAACAATTCGCGGCAAAGGCTATTTATTTGTCGCGGATGCCTGGTCTTGAGGATTTATGGGCAAACTTTTTTTCACACTGTACGTATTACTTGCACTCGCCATAACGGGTTTTATCATTGGCCAGGCAACACTGACCGAGCCGGTTCTGAAAGGCTCGCTCGACCGTTATTTCACTGAATTGTCCAAAGGTACTGTGACGTTGCTGGATGCTTCACTGGACAAAAATCAGGAACGCTGGCCAGAACAATTACGTAACTTGCAAAAAGAATTTGGGTATCCCATCGACATACGCCCTATCGATGGCCTTGACTTGCCCGCTGAACGCCTGCAGCGCTTGCGCAACGGCGAAACCCTCTATGAAAAAATTGATGCCGCAGATTACCTATACCTGCGCGTGAAAGACAGCGACCAGGCATGGGAAGTAGTGCTCTCAGAAACCAAATCCGAACATTATCAACGTATAACCGTGGGCACCTTTTATTTGCTTGAACAGACGCTGCTACGGCAGCCGGAAAGCGCATGGCCCGGCATACTGGCGCAGCTCAATACCCAATTCACTTTTCTCATTACCTTGCAATCGATGGAAAGCATGTCACTCACCTCAGTACAACGTGATCGATTGCTCAGAGGGCTGGTATTGTCAACCGATGCTGACACGGATGATGAACGCCATCACCGCCGCCTGGGTACAACTGATAATGTGTTGACCATTGGCCCGTTCGTTGTGCCGGTATTTTTAGCTAAACTCGATCACGTCTTGTTGTCCATCCTGGCAATCATGATCGCGCTCGTCGTATTTTTTTGGATACGTCCGCTATGGCACGGCTTGGCACAATTGCGTACCACCGCCGAAGCGTTCGGGCGCGGCGATTTCGCCGCACGCACCCACATCGCGCCGCGTGCGGCATTGGGACAGTTCGCACACACCTTTAATGCCATGGCAAACCGCATTCAGCAACTCATCACTTCGCATAAGGAATTAACCAATGCCGTGTCGCACGAGTTGCGCACGCCCCTCGCGCGGCTGCGCTTCGGCATGGAGATGTTGCAAAACGCACCGGATGAAAACACGCGTGTTCGCCATCTCGCGGGCATGAACGGTGACATCGACGAACTGGAAGGATTGATTGCCGAACTGCTGACGTATGCGCGTTTCGACCACACAACACCGGAATTGAAGTTGGAACGTCAATATTTATCGGCGTGGCTGAATGAAACAGTGAACCGCACCTGGAGCGGAGACCGCCACATCTCGTTGCATGTCCAGCCCATTGTGGATGATGTATGCACGGATTTCGAACCCAGGCTCATGGCGCGTGCACTTGGCAACATTCTGCAAAATGCACAACGCTATGCTACGCGGCATGTTGAAGTTATTGCTGACACAAACGCCGACTGCTGCTGCATCATTATCGACGACGATGGTCCCGGCATCCCTTCCGTTGATCGTACACGTATCTTCGAACCGTTCACGCGCCTGGACACAAGTCGCAATCGTGACTCTGGCGGCTATGGCCTGGGGCTGGCTATCGCTCAGCGCATCGCTCAGTTACATGGTGGCAACATTGGCGTGGAAAACTCGCCGCTGGGTGGTGCACGATTTGTTATCACATGGCCCGCACACCGTGCATGCTTAGACTCTGCGGTGGAAGTAGAAGCCGCGAGGAGAAATGAAGTGGGTGCCTAGCAGCGGCCCTGGGTAGTCTTCATTATTGTGAAAGCGTCATCATACCGCAATATAAGTTTCATCAATCCACAATAAAGCCAGACTATGTTAGTCATCTGCGAATCACCATATCCGTGATGGAGGCTGACCATGAATCATACCCATATACACCGCTTTACAACAATGCTGGCAAGTGTATTGCTGTTATCATCCGCTGCTGTGTTACACGCCAGTGAAATCTCGCTGTGTACCCATGAAGATCACGACGGTCACGACGACCTGGAAGTACGCACCCACGCCAGTGCCCGCACCCAT
>JANNJI010000300.1:0-3504 GCA_031405795.1 Gammaproteobacteria bacterium | reverse complement strand
CACATTTTGACCAAGTCGCGGTACTTGAGCAACGACGCAAAACCGGCAAGTTATTCAGGACTCTGTACAGTGGCGGGGAGCATAACAGGAAGAATACCAACAGGACAGTGGACAACCTTGTTGATAACTTGTCGACAAGTTAAAAATAAAAAACCATGCCAATCTTTTTGGATTGACATGGTCCTCTTCCAAGCCATGACATTGTTATCTATAAAGCAACAATTTTGACTTTGACCTTGCTCGTCACATCGGTGTGCAAGCGAATCGTGATGTCATATTCGCCGGTAGCATGGATCGGCCCGGTTGGCATTAACACTTCACGCTTGGCTACGCTTACGCCAGCCTCGGTCAGTGCTTCAGACACATCGGAATTTCCCACCGAACCAAACAATTTGCCTTCTTCGCCAGCATTGCGTGCAATACTAACGCTGCCTAATTTCTGCAATTGTTCTGCGCGAGTTTGGGCTTGTATCAATGTCGCTGCCAGTGCCTTTTCCAGCTCGGCGCGGCGTGCTTCAAACTTGGCTAAGTTATCTGCCGTGCAAGAAACTGCCTTCTGTTGCGGGATAAGATAGTTACGGCCATAACCGGGCTTGACATTGACCTTATCGCCCAGGCTGCCGAGATTGGCGACTTTTTCTAATAAGATTACTTCCATCGTCTGTTACCTCGTAATAATCGATCCTGATCTTTATTTATGCGCATCGCTGTAGGGCAGCAATGCAAGAAACCGCGCACGCTTGATCGCGGTGGATAGCTGGCGTTGATAACGCGTGCTGGTACCGGTAATGCGGCTTGGGACAATCTTGCCGTTTTCCATTACGTAGTTGCGCAGCAGGTTAACATCTTTGTAATCGATTTCTTTAACACCTTCGGCCTTAAAACGGCAGAATTTTTTGCGGCGGAAAAAACGGGACATGTGTTGCTCCTTAAATAAATTTGTATTCAGTATAATGTGACAGCTTAGGCTGCAGCGGAATCATCGCTGTCGCTGTCATACATATCACGCGAGAAATCCTCAAGTGGCCGGTCGTCATCCTTGCGCATCAAAGGTGATGGCTCGGTATCGGCGCTCTCACGCTTGATGACCATATGCCGTAACACCGCATCGTTAAAGCGGAATCCGCTGATTAACTCATCCAGGGTAATTTGTTCACACTCAATGTTCATCAATACATAATGTGCTTTGTGAACTTTCTCAATCAGAAAGGCCAATTGGCGGCGACCCCCAATCTTCCAGACGATGGATCTTGCCGCCCTTACCTTCGATAGTATTGCGATAACGCTCAATCATCGCGGGGACTTGCTCGCTTTGATCGGGATGGACTAGAAATATAATTTCATAATGACGCATAGTGTTTCCTTTTGGGTTAAGCCTCCTGATAAACAGTGAGGCAAGGCGTATCAGACAGGCTGAAACGGGTCGCCATTCTACTTGGCGACGGGTTTCTGAGCAATCCCTTTCCGCTGCCGTACCGCCTCATACAAGGCAATGCCGGTACTGACACTGACATTGAGGCTGCTGACGGCACCGGCCATGGGTAATTGGGCCAGATGATCCATGTGTTGACAGGTCAGCTGGCGCAGTCCTGCACCCTCAGCTCCCATCACCACCGCCAAGGGTCCCGTCAAATCCAGTTGGTAGAGGGACTGGTCGGTATTGGCATCCAGGCCCACGCACCAGATACCCCGTTCTTTGAGACTACGCAGGGTCCGAGCCAGATTGGTGACTTGGATAAATGGCATGACCTCTGCGGCGCCGCACGCCACCTTGCGTACCGTCGCAGTCAGCCCGCAAGCACGATCCTTGGGGGCGATCACGGCATGGATACCGGCCGCATCGGCAGTACGCAGACAGGCACCCAAGTTATGCGGGTCCTGGACACCATCCAACACTAATAGGAAAGGAACGGTTTCGAGCGTGTCGAGTAAGGCAAATAATTCATTTTCGTCGCCAACCGCACGTGGCGCAACATGGGCAACCACCCCCTGATGCGCCACCTCCCCGACCTGTTGCTCAAGCTCATTTTTACTGACCTTGTGAATGGCCAGTTTGGTCAGCTGCGCTGTCTCAAGTAACGCATGTATACGTTGATCGATACGCGTTGCATCAATAAACAAGGCATGCACGAGTGCAGGGTTACGTTGCAGGATCATCTGTACGGTATGCAGCCCATAGATAACTACGTCGGGATCTTTACTCATTGATATTAACGACGTCGTTTGGATTTACCTGACTTCTTTTTCTTATCGCCATCGCTGGCATCTTTGCCTTTCTCTTTTTTATTGCGTTGGTCCTTGCCGCCCTTTTTATTCTTTTTGTCCCCTTTGCCACGGTTGTCACGTACCGACTGTGTGTCTTTCTTGTCGCTTTTTTTAATCGCCGAGGGGTCGTATACCGGCTCATTGGGTTGTTTTGCGGTCAATTCAAAATCGATCTTACGATCATCCAGGTTGACGCGACTGATCGTGACACGAATCGGATCACCCAGACGAAAAATACGACCGGTACGCTCACCCACCAGGCGATGATGAATCGGATCAAACTGGTAATAATCACTGGGCAGCCCGGTGATGTGAATCAATCCTTCCACATACACTTGTGATAAGGCGATAAACAACCCAAAACTGGTGACCGAGCTGATGACGCCGTCATATTCCTCACCCAGTTTGTCTTGCATGTATTCGCACTTGAGCCAGTCCACGACATCGCGCGTGGCTTCATCCGCCCGGCGCTCGGTTTGGGAACAATGATCCCCCAGTTGCACCATCGCCCCGTGCGTATACGGGAAACTCGCCGCCGACTTACCCTGAACCAGATGACGTATCGCACGATGCACGAGCAAATCCGGATAACGGCGAATCGGTGAGGTAAAGTGCGTGTAGGCCGGATAGGCCAAACCAAAATGGCCGACGTTGTCCGGTGTATACATGGCCTGTCGCAGGCTGCGCAGCAAGACCGTCTCGATTAATTGACTGTCGGTGCGTAATCGCACTACTTCTAACAACTGTCCATAATGTTTTGGTTCAGGTTTTTCCCCACCACTCAAAGTCAGACCAAAGCTGCCGAGAAATTCGCGCAGATCCGCGAGCTTTTCCATACTTGGTGTTTCATGGATACGATAGAGAATGGGAATTTCGTGTTCGGCTAAATACTCGGCCGTGGCAACATTGGCCAGCAGCATACATTCTTCAATTAACCGATGGGCATCATTACGCACCAAAGGGATGATGCGTTCGATCTTGCGATCCGCACCAAAGACAATTCGCGTTTCGGTACTGTCAAAATCAATGGCGCCGCGTTTATCACGTGCCTTGCGTAACACCTTGTACAGATCGTGGAGATTTTCCAACGGCGTTAGGATATTTTTATACTGCTCGCGCAACGCCGGGTCTTTGTCCACCAGGATCGCGGCGACCTTGGTATAGGTCATGCGTGCGTGTGAGTAGATAATACCTTCGCAGAAGCGTGATTGTTTAACTGTGCCTTTGTTGTCGATCTCC
>JANNJI010000299.1:0-4142 GCA_031405795.1 Gammaproteobacteria bacterium | reverse complement strand
ACCGTGTGCGGTTGAGGGGCCGGAACAACGATGGCGCAACTGCTAATCAGGCACAATACGCACAACACCAACGAAGGCGGTAATAAGAAAAAAAAGGAGGTGCGAATGTGATGTGTCATACTATTAATCCAGGCTGCAGCGGTCAGCGTTTAAATAATAGAAGTACAAAATTAAAATATAGCCTGCGTCCGCTTCGCAGGTGATAGCGTGAGACTAAGGGTGCATCACTGAATGGTGGATGAACACCTTTCAACAGCTGGGTGGTTAATCTTCGAGTTTGGATAGGCGAGGCTACTTTGACGACGCGGTTGCACGTCCTACAAGTATCTCCCATCACAGCCTGGGGGTGGTCTAAAAACAGTTAAGTGACTAGTAGACCATATCGGTAATCGTCACTCCTATGTATTGCATTTAAAAAACAACAACTACTCTGTCATAGAGGCGCTGTGGCCCAATGTTTTAAGAGGATAAATTACAAAAATGCGCTGAATAATGAATTATCTTGAAAGTAGAAATTTTCCTCAAACCAAAAACAGCGTCGCCAATCCCAAAAACACCAAAAACCCCACCACATCCGTGACAGTCGTCAGCAACACCCCACCGGCGAGCGCCGGATCAGAACGAAACTTGCGAAGCATCAACGGAATGAGCACGCCGCTGGCGGCGGCGACGGTGAGATTGGCACCGATAGCAATCGCAATGACGATACTCAAGCCGACGGTGGGGTAATAAAGGCTGGTGTAGGCGGCGATGACGATGGCCCAGATTAGGCCATTGATAACGCCGACGCTCATTTCCTTGATCAATAAACGCCGCGCATTGGTCTTACTGATTTGTCCCAAGGCCATGCCGCGAATGACAATGGTTAAGGTCTGGCTGCCGGCGATGCCACCCATGCTGGCGACAATGGGCATGAGCACCGCGAGGGCGACGAGTTTTTCAATCGTGGCATCGAATTGGCGGATGACGCTGGAGGCGATAATGGCGGTAATTAAATTAATCCCGAGCCAGAAGACGCGGCGTTTAATGCTGGTGAAGACCGGGGTAAAAACACCTTCATCTTCGGATAACCCAGCCATGCGCATGAACGAGTGGTCGGCCTGTTCACGAATGACGTCGACCACGTCATCAATCGTGATACGGCCTAGTAATTTATTATTTTCATCCGTCACCGGTGCGGTCACCAAATCGCGCCGTTCGAATAAGTTGGCGACATTACGTGCGGGCATCAGGGCAGGGATGGCCTCCAGGTCGCGTTGCATGATATCGGTAACCAGGGTATCGGGATCATGTGTCAATACTGCGGTTAATGGCAGAACACCCAACAAAATACTATTACGGTCGACCACAAACAGGCTGTCCGTGGTTTGTGGAATCTCGCCGCGCCGACGCAGGTAACGCATCACGACATCCAGAGTGATATCGGCATGCACGGTGATGGTGTCCATGTTCATCAAACCACCGGCAGTGTCTTGCGGAAAGGCAAGGACGGCGTGTAAACGTTCGCGATCCTGTTGTTCCATGGTTAGCAACAATTCCTGGATAACATTACGTGGCATCTCTGCCAGAATATCGGCCAAGTCATCGGTATCGAGTGTCTCGGTGGCGGCGAGTAGCGCCTCGGGTTCCATTTTTTTGATGATGGCAGCACGTGCATCATCGTTCAGGCTGAGGAGAACCTCACCTTCGTGCTCGGGGGGGATGTGCTGCCATGCCACAGCACGGGCATTGGCGGGTAATGATTCCAGCAGATGGGCAATTTCAGCGGGGTGTTGATCGCGCAACAATTCCTTGATGCGGGCGAAATCCTCGGCTTTTAACGCTTGGATGAGGTGTGGCAGGATATCTGCGGGTTGTTCTTGTGCGTTGCTGTTTTCCATACCGGCACTCTCTGCAATGTTGCAGGAAGTTTAGCAGCAAGTACTGATAAAAGCGAAAGGACTGAATTTGATAATGGTGCGGTAAAACGGGGATTATTCGTCTTCGTCAAACCGGTTATTAATCAAGTCGTGCAGTTGTTTACAGGCGATTTGTTCATCGGGGCCATCAATGATCAATTCAATCACTGCGCCCTTGGCGGCGGCTAACATCATGACCCCCATGATGCTTTTACCGTTGACTTCACGACTGTTATTGATGACCTTGATCTCGGCATCAAAACGTTGTGCCAGCGTGACAAATTTTGCCGCCGCACGCGCATGCAACCCCAGTTTATTGATAATTTCAATCGATTGACGGATCATGGAGGTAGGTTACGTCAATTCGCGGTGGCGAACCAGGACGTTCTTGCCCTGGTTACGCAGGTCACGGGCGAGCCGTTCGGCGAAATAGACGGAACGGTGATAACCGCCGGTACAACCGATGGCGATCGTCATGTAACTGCGGTTCTCCTTTTCAAAGCTGGGTAACCATTTCTCTATGAAGGCCTTGAGGTCTTCATACATACATGTCACATCCGTATGTTGCTCAAGATAATCAATAACAGCTTGTTCTTTGCCGGTGACGCGGCGTAACTCGGGTACCCAGTGCGGATTGGTGACGCAGCGCACGTCAAAAACAAAATTCGCATCGATGGGGATACCGTGTTTGAAGCCGAAGGATTCCAGCAAGATCGACATGCTATTTCCCGCGTGTGTCGATTGCACCCGCTCGCGGATCAACTCACGTAATTCATGCACCGAGGTGTGGCTGGTGTCCAGCGTCAGGTCGGCGCAGGAGGCGATGGGTTCAAGAAATATGCGCTCGCATTTGATGGCCTCGCTCAATGGTAATTGTTCCGAAGTGAGCGGGTGTTTGCGGCGGGTTTCACTAAAGCGTTTGATCAGCGTTGCTTCATCGGCGACCAGATAGATAACCTGTGACTTGAGACCTTGCGTGGCCAGATCATCGAGAATGATCGGAAATTCGCTGAGGTGCGGGGTTAAGTTACGCGCATCAATGCCCACCGCAAAATTCTGATAAACAGGATCGGCAGCATGGGTGATCTGATCGGCGAAGGCGCGCAACATGCCAATGGGCAAGTTATCGATACAATAATACCCCAGATCTTCCAATGCCTGTAAGGCAATGGATTTACCGGAGCCGGACAGGCCGCTGACGATGACCAGATTCATGCAAGTTGTTGTTCAATCAGTTGTTGTTGACGGTTAATAAAATCTGCACTGGCCGAGTAACCGGTTTGTTGCAGCTGGCTTAGGCCCACCAAGGCTTCAACCAATATAGCGAGATGCCTGCCGGGTTTCACACCCAGATGGAATTGCGTAATCTCAACGCCGCCCATAGTACGACAACTTTGCAGCGGCGTTAATCGCAGCGGTTCACATTGTTTGGATTCGGCGGTTAATTCAATGAGCAAATCGAGGCCATGGCATGGCGATAACGCGGATAGACCGTACTGTCGGCGTATGTTGAGGATGCCGATACCGCGCACGTGCAGAAAGTCAGCTAATACGTGTGGGCATACACCGTACAGGCGAGCGGCGCCGCTGCGATAAAACAGCGGTGCATCATCAGCAATTAACTGATGACCACGGCGGATAAGTTCCAATGCCAATTCGCTTTTACCTATACCGCTCTTGCCACACAGCAATACACCCAGGCCATTTATATTCATGAAGACCCCGTGCTCACTGATGTTGGTCGGCAGTGAGCTGGCGAGTTCATAACTCAGGAAACGAATCAAATCATGGCTGGCAAATTCACTGGTCATGATGGCGGGCAATGTTTGCCGGTGAAATACTGTTTTTGAAAGGTCTGAGCCATCCGCGAGAATCAGTAAATCAGGGGCACGGGCAGGTTGTGCCTGCCAGTATGCGATTAACTCAGGGAGTATGTGGTGGTGAGCAGGTGTTACTACATCAATACAGTGTGATTCAGACAAACTTGCATAATTGATCCACGGCCGCGGTGATGTGGTGCCAGTTAATCGCTGTGTAGCGACAGCCGTGCTGGGGCGTTGCCAGTGTAGTTGTAATGGGAGCGCATAACGCGCATAAAACCCATCCAGCTCAAGGTTGTTACGCATTGTTAATGCGATGTTTGCCACTCAGCCAATAACTGATGCAAGGCTTGGCCGGAGTCAACCTGACGTAACTTCTTGCGCATACCCTCATCGCGAAACATACCGGCCAGTTGCGCTAAAA
>JANNJI010000298.1:0-1456 GCA_031405795.1 Gammaproteobacteria bacterium | reverse complement strand
ATTTGAAGCCCCTTGCAAATATATTCAATAATGGCGGGCAATTCCTTAACCTTGGTAAGGTAGAACGAGGGCTGGATTTTTGCAGCACGGACATTTATGCTTCCGCTACGCAGTCAGGCGAATATTTTGGAAAAGGAGAATGACATGGAACCAGAGATCGACACAAAACCCACCGGAGCAACACTCACTAAAGCGCAAGCCATTGAACTCAACAATGCGCTCGCAGGACGAAGGCCGCAAGTCCGTTACCTAACGCATTTTGATACGGATAGGATATACAGGCGAGGCATAGGAGATGATTCCACCATCGCCAAACCCAGGATAACAGAAGATGACAGACCAGAATTCAATAAAAGTAGTCGCACAGGTAAAATGGAACAAAAACAAATTGATGTGATTACTTATGCCGAAAACGGCACACTGTACGTCTTGGGCAAATCCGGCGGCATCTCGGTGTTTGACGGAAGGAGTCCCAACCTGCCTGGGTCAAAGAAAAGACCTTGGTACTGCTGCTTTGTAGAAAAAGGTGCGCCGATCCCCAAGGATCTGCTCCTAGCCAAAAACGTCAACCTGGATCCCAAAACAGGGTTGTTCCATTATGCCTTTCAACCAGCCAAAGACATGACGCTGGCGGAATTCAAGAAAAAGTTGAAGGAACTGGATAAATACATAAAGGTGATCGGATGGGAAATCTGACGTATAAAGATATTGCCTACATCCGGGCAGCGCTCGAATGTAAGTTAGAAGACCTTCGATGGACACTGGAACAGGATAACGCTGGCACGCTGGAGCCGCCGTTAACAGATGACGAAGGGTGTGATATGGATAATGACTTTCTGTATTATGAGTATCAGCTGAATCTGTTCACCGCGCTGGATATGCAACCCGGCCCATTGCAACTCGTGCCCAAGGACAGTGACGCGACAGGAAAAAAGGGGGGTACCGATTGAGGAACGCGAGATATGAGGGATACCATTCACTCAAACGAGTAATAAACCATGTATGAACTCGAGTTTAAAACCATTTCATATATTCGTGCCGCACTGCAAAATAAGCGAGGGCACCTTGAATGGACGCTGGAGCAGGATGACAAAAAAGCCTTGCCTGAACCCTTAACAGTGCAGGCAAGGCAACAGATACAGGAAGACATGCTTTATTACGATGGATTGATTAACACGTTCGAGACCGCAGAAAAACAATCCATTGAAACGCACGAGATCGCTTCTATCTGGGTGCCGGAACGCCGGGAAGGTGATCCGGGTTAGTGGTGTAGGTGTACATCAGACCGCGTACGTTACTTTCTAGTACCAGCAACCCTATGTTCTGACAGCCCAATTCTGGCCCGAACCCTTATGTCCTGGTTTTCTCTGTAATCATAACAGGCATGTACTCACTGGTGCTGCTATGCTTAACGCTTAGTAAAGGCGGAAATCTGGGATAGCCTGATCTTTAAATC
>JANNJI010000297.1:0-4392 GCA_031405795.1 Gammaproteobacteria bacterium | reverse complement strand
TACGTCTGTTGGCGAATCATCCGCAGTTGCCTGACCGCTCCGTTCCCATCCGTTTTCGCAAAAATGTGCCGACTGCTTGGGTGGAGATCACGTTGCGCGGTACCACCGATGAACAAGCGGTGTCCTCGCACCGCGCTGCTGCCGCCATGGAACAAATGAGCGCCACCATCGCAGAAGTCGCGCATAACACAACACAGGCTGCCGAATACGCACACACCTCTGCCGAGCTCGCCGCACGCGGCGGCAGCATTGTGCAATCCGCTATCGGCGGTATGCAACGCATCTCGGGCAGTGTACGGGAATCCGCAGACGTAGTTGTCGCGCTCGGCGCCAGTTCGCAACGCATCGGTGAGATAGTCAGCGTCATTGACAATATTGCCAGCCAAACCAATTTACTCGCATTGAATGCCGCCATCGAGGCGGCACGGGCGGGCGATCAAGGACGCGGCTTTGCCGTGGTCGCTGATGAAGTACGTGAACTTGCCAAACGCACCAGTCAGGCCACCAAGGAGATCGCCGACATGGTGAAGTCGATCCAAAACGAATCCGAGCGTGCCGTGCAGGCAATGGGCAAGGCGAAAGGCCACGCTGATGAAGGCACAACGCTGTCAACGCAGGCGGGGAGTGAGCTCAGCGAGATCGTCGCCAGCGTGAAGCAAGTGTCAGAGATGATCCAACAAATCGCCGCCGCGACCGGGCAGCAAAGCAAGGCAACGGATGAACTTTCAAAAACCTCGGAACACATGGCGGAGCTTTCGCGACTGACCAACGACACCGCCACCTCCACTGCCCGTGCCAGCGACGAGTTGTTGAATGTGTGCCGCACCGTCAGTGATACTGTGGGTCGCTTCAGGGCGTAAAGCGGTTCGAATTCAGGAATTAACTGTGGGAATAGCTAAAGTTTTTGTCAGCCTCGTAAAAAAACATACCCTTCTGATTACGTGCACACTGATGGACGTATCCGTCGTAAATACGCCATCAGGTTAGCAGATTACAAAATAAACGATAATTTTCTATAAAAAAGTGTGGAGCTGCACAAACAATTCTTCCGTATTTTGCAAATTGTTTTGTACAGGCCCGTCATTGTGGCGATAGCCGGTGCGTAACTGCAAATGCTGAAATGGCGTATATTCCCAAACCAGACTGATTCTATCGCGTTGATCATCCGCGACATTTCGATCAGGGTTGAAAGAATCAAATGTCAGCTTTACGTTATGACCCCGTTTTATTTCGATGTTGGCTTCAATGAAACCCGCCTCGGACTCACGTCGGCCTGTGGTAAGCTCATCAGTAAAAAAATCGTACTCTGCTAGCCAAGAAATGATGCCCGTGCGCAAACCGAAAAAGATGTTAGCCATCTCTCGATCATTTGTATCGTGATCGTTATAGTTCAAACTCGCTCCGGCCCGCCACTGCGGGCGCAGATAGGTAGCAAGCAAGCTATATTGCTTTCCTGTATCAGTCTCCGCGCCCGAGACACCATTGGTAATGGCAAAGTTTCCCGCCCAATTACCCTGCTCAAAACCTACCTCCACTCCGGTATCCGATGAATTGAAGTTGATTCCCGAAGACTGGCGAATAAATGCCGAATCATCTTCAAGACGTAAGCCAAAAGGCTGGAAAAAACGCCCTGCTTTGAGATAGGTACTCTTGTCTTTCGACCATAACAGCGCAAAAGATTCTCGATTCAATGCGGCTCCCGGCGCCACACTCTCATCAATGTAGAGTAAAAACCGATTGGGGATGACCGACAGTTCCAAATAAATTATTGCCTCATCGGTTTCAAATGCAAGTTCGTTATTCTGATTCGGTATCTTGGTGTGTTTCAGGTTGGTACGTAAATCGCCACCGAACGCAAAATAATCCGTGAGACGACCATCCCACGGCCTGGCACTTTTATCCGTCTCGTTGCCAGACGATGCCGTCCACTCTTCCTCGGCCAAACCAGTACGCGCATAAACAGCACCAAACTCTGTCCGCTTACCACCGCCGGTGGGATTCACGTGACAGCTTGAACACTTGTTGCCGGTACGAACAGCGAGATAGGGTTCAGCGTTAACAGCGGGCGCAAACACAAAAAACCCGCTCGCAACCACCATCGGCAGCAGCCGAGTAAACAACCTCAACATTTTCATTCTATATGGACTCCCCAAAAGTGTTAACGCTATTTTTAATTATCCAGAGCGCCGGCATTTATCCACGCGCGAACCTGATCAACCGTATTTTGTGGCAATAACGGTCCACCTTGTGGCATTAGGCCACCGAAACTTTGTGTCCCTTCCAGCTTTTGAATTAGAAAGCTGGTGTTAGCCGAATTTGGCACAACACGGGTAAGGCCAGCACTATACGGACTGGCCACATTGACCAGGTTTGCATAACTGAACCCCGCATCTAAACGCAGCCCTTGCGGTGGATTTTGGCCGGAGTGACAACCGGAAACTGCACAAGTCGGCGTGAAAATAGTGTTCTGGATGGATGTCAGAGTTGCAGCTGTTGGTTGTGGCACTGGAGGATTATTTCCAGACGAATTCACACTCGCGTAGCGCACGCTGATCTGTCCACGAATTTCGCCCGTTGGATTCGCTGCAGTATGCACGTTGAAATATAAATTTCCCGCTTGTAACGCTTGGAATTGCGCTTCGGTAAGTACTGTTCCGGTCGGAACGGTCGCAGTATTACCGTTTAAGGTAAGGCCAACGATGATGCCGCCACTGACGCCAACAGCGGCCTGGTGTATATGTGCATTTGTTGCGGTAATACCTGAGAAACTGACCCCACCAAAAACAGCACGCGTTACCGGATCAACGAATAAGCTGCCAGTACCGGTTGCACTGGTTGTAAGCGGAGGGACTTCCTGCGCACCATTTAAACTTGCGGTGGCTGCCACATTACCAATTTGTCCACGAATCTCACCGGCTGGGTTTGCAGCGCTATGCACGTTGAAATACAGATTTCCTTCTTCGAATGCCTGGAACTGTGTTTCAGTGAGTATGGCTCCTGCTGGAACAGTGGCGGTGTTACCGTTCACGGTAAGACCCACGATGATGCCACCGGCCATACCTGCTGCGGCTTGATGGATATGTGCATTCGTCGCAGTGAGTCCTGTGAAACTGACGCTGCCGCTGATGGCACGCGTCGCGGGATCAACTACTACAAATCCGGTACCGGTCGCCACCGTGGTCACAGGCGTTGGCGCTTCCTGACTACCCGTTAAACTGGCAAAACGCACGATACGACCGATCTGCCCGCGTATTTCTCCGGTTGGATTTGCGCTGCTATGCACATTGAAATAAAGATTTCCCGCTTGTAATGCCTGGAACTGCGTTTCCGTCAGTACAGTCCCTGCTGGAACAGTAGCCGTGTTACCGTTTACAGTGAGACCGATAATGATGCCACCACTGACGCCTACAGCGGCTTGATGAATATGCGCGTTGGTAACGGTAATACCTGAAAAACTAATGCTGCCGCTGATGGCGCGTGTCGTGGGATCAACCACAACACTGCCGCTACCGGTGGCGCTGGATACCAGCGGTGGCACTTCTTCTGCGCTGCTAAGAGTCGCGTTATAGGTTAATGGCGCCACAATGGCGGGACCGCCTCCACCTGCATTGCTATCGCCACCTCCGCAGCCGAAAAGAAACAATACTGCCACAATTGAAAAGAGTAGCGCCAATAACGGCTTTGTTGAATTTTTGTTTAAACTGTTCACGGATATACACTCCTGGATTAAGAAATCTGTCTGAATACGCAATGTTGCATCCCTCAGTAGTTAACTTCATTACTGAGTCACAACAAGGTAAACAAAGATCCAGTCGAATTATTCCAGGCTGATATAAATTTTTGCGCGTCGACTCAGAATCGTAGCTGCAGACCTCCCGTAAACATAATTACTTACAAAAATTGATTGCTTGATTGGCGGCGTTGATAAAATACCGTAGAAACAAAGAAATAGCCGCGTATTGAGACGGGTTTCAGTATTTTATTGTAGTAAACAAACCTGCGATCTCTTCCAATTCTTTACGATTGAGATCCGAAATCGGCCGGCGATGGACGAGGGGCGATTCGGGTTTTTTGCGCGGGAGGCGGTGAACAGTCTTTCGGTGCCCGAGACTGATCGCGTCGGACTTTGGCCAGTCTACGACGGCCACCGGAACGGCTTCGTCGCGCTGCGGGCCGATTGCACGCCAGGCCGGCCGTTGCAGGTCGTCATCGAGGAGATCCAACCCGACGCAAGCCACGATTGACCGGCCGCGACCTCGACCGTGAGCCGGGACATCTTGAATATCTGCTTGAGCCGCTGATGGCCGCGACCAACGTCTCAACGCTTTTTCCAATCCGATCCGCACCCTCCCGTGACCAAGCCTGCATCCACCGCCGCCGCTGCGGACCAGT
>JANNJI010000296.1:0-4587 GCA_031405795.1 Gammaproteobacteria bacterium | reverse complement strand
CCTCACGTTGTTGACCATCCAATTCAGCGGCCACGATATATTCCGCGCCAACCAGATCATCGTGCTGATAGAGTATTGCGCCTTTACCGCTACTTAATAAAAAGCGATGATCCTGCGTGTGTCGGTTCTGCGCGATGCGATCCGGGTAGGCAAAGGCCAACATGACACCTGTCGATAGATCATTTGATTTTATATTGCGGTTGAAATGTTTAATATTTTGATAGAACTGCTCGGCCGTTTTGACGACCAGTTGGCATTGCCCTTTATCGACACCGGCGTTATTGAGGGTTTGCTGGTCTGAATCGGATAGTATATCCATTCGTTTCTGCACATCACTCGTACGCATTGCGTCACGCCGGAAAATATCTCGTTCAGTTAATATCGCGGCAAGCAGGCAAGCATCATAACCGTAACCAAACCCGGCTGACTTTATCATCATGTGCGCCAAACGAGGATGCGCACCCACTTCGAGTAATTGTTTGCCGTGCGGTGTGATTCTAAAATCGTCGCTAATGGCAGCAAGCCCACGCAATAATTCTCTGGCCTGCGCCACCGAGCCATCATTCGGGGCATCCAGCCAGTGCAGTTCCTTTACATCGGTTACACCCCAATTTGCCAACTCCAGAGCCAATGGCGCCAGATCAGCGACCAGAATTTCTGCACTGTTGTGACGCGCCAGTTTCTTATGCTGGCTTTCAGTCCATAAACGATAACATTTGCCAGCACTTAATCGTCCGGCACGACCGCTGCGTTGATCCGCCGAATCCTGCGCAATAAATCCAATATCAATTCGATTCATGCCGGAACCGGGATTAAAACGTGATTCACGTTGCAGGCCAGAATCAATCACCACTGTAATGCCTTCAATAGTTAAACTGGTTTCAGCGATATTGGTGGCCAGTACAATTTTTCGTTGCCCTGATGCGCACGGCAGAATGGCGCGATCCTGTTGCGCCTTGGTTAAATCACCGTATAAAGGCGCAATGACAACATGATTTAGTTTTTGTTCTAACAACCAGCTTTGCAGTTTGCTTTCGACTTGCTTGATTTCACGCAGGCCGGGTAAAAACACCAGGGCATTACCCTGTTCCTCTGTTATCACCTTCGTCAGCAATTGCGTAATATTGTCTGCCAATTTATAACGATCTGGCGGTACGGCATTGGCCGGCAAATAAATGTTTTCTACCGGAAAACTACGGCCTTTACTGACAATGACCGGCGCATTATCTAACAGCTTGGAAATGGCTTCGGTATTCAACGTGGCCGACATGATTAACAACTTTAAATCAGGCCGCAGCAACTCCTGCGATTGCAAACAAAACGCCAGCGACAAATCTGCATGCAAATTACGTTCGTGGAATTCATCGAATATCACCAGCGCTACATCGGCCAGCTCAGGATCGGACTGTAACAAGCGGGTCAGCATGCCTTCAGTCACCACCAGTATTTTTGTCTGCTTGCGGTAACAACGGTCGGCGCGAATCATATAACCGACGGTATTGCCCACTTCTTCACCCAACAAAAAGGCCATGCGACTGGCTGCATTACGCGCCGCCAAACGACGCGGCTCCAGCATGATAATTTTTTTATTTTTTAACCAGAGTTGATCCAGCAAGGCGATGGGTACGGCCGTGGTTTTACCGGCCCCGGGTGGCGCCTGTAAAACCAGACGCTGCTGCGTGAGAAGTATTTGCAGGACATCGGGAATAACCTGATTGACTGGAAGATTTATCATGCAGGTATCTTAATACCATACGCTGGCGATGACAAAATCTGTTGAAAAAAGTACCCGCCCCCTATATACCGGGACGAGTAAAGTCGTCGCTGTCTTTATGGTATTGTGGTCGTGGCGCTGTAATTAATCACAGTTTGCGCCATGTAATCTACCGGGCCTGAGCCAAACGGCGTGACAAAACCACGCACACTCACGTCAGTTGCAGGACTAATTCCTGATAAAATCATACTACCGACGTCCACTTCATCAATGTACTGAACAACGCAACAGGCTCACCGAACCAACGATTCACAATACAAGACTTGCAGTTACTGCAATAAAAATTGAAATATTACGTATACAGATGCAAACTCATTACCAACATCACGACTGCAATCAATGCAAGTGTTGAAATACGCATGACACCCTCACTTATATTTTTTCTTAGCGTGACCTGCCGTGCGTCCTCTGGCATGCCCACGACCTTGGCGTTTTGACTGCGAGCGGCTGGGTTCCGTTTTACCCGTCATCGCCACTGCAGCCATCAATTCTTCTACGGACTCAGGGGGAAGCAAATCACATTTACCCAGACGAAGGCTCCGTGGTAACTGGATTGTGCTATACCGAACCCGGTGCAAGCGACTGACCTTGTGGCCGACCGCCTCCCAGATACGACGCACCTCCCGATTGCGCCCTTCTTTCAGGACTACGTGGTACCAATGATTTGCTCCACTGCCGCCCGCGTCGTCGATTCTATCAAACTTTGTGATGCCGTCGTCAAGTGTCACCCCTGTTCTGACAATATCCAGGGTCTCAGCCGAGACCTGGCCCAGGACGCGCACGGCATATTCCCGTTCAATTTCATAGGAGGGGTGCATCAATCGGTTGGCCAACTCGCCGTTATTGGTGAATAACAACAAGCCGGTGGTGTTAATATCCAGTCGTCCAATGGCTACCCACCGACCATTGCGTAACCGCGGCAGGTCGGTAAAAACATTCGGCCGACCTTCTGGATCATGGCGGGTACAAATGACACCGGACTTTTTGTGATAGGCCAGGACCTTGGTTTCTGTTGCTTCGGCCGCAGTGGGTATGCGGACGGATTTACCATCAACACTGATGCGGTCAGCAGGCGTAACACACGTACCGATTTCAACGATGCTGCCATTAATACGAACTCGCCCGTTGCGGATCCATTCCTCAATTTGCCTGCGTGACCCCAAGCCGATCTGGGCGAGGACTTTTTGGATGCGTTCGCCCATGGCGTTACCTGATGTAGCGTTATGTAACGAATTGGTTAATTACTTACACTCGCCGGTTCCACCATCTCTTCATGGTTGTTATCTTCAGTCTCTGCTACATCCAGACTGACCACCTTGTCAGTGTCCCCAGCACTCGATACTGCTGCATCGGGCAAAGCCAAGCCAAATTCGGCATTGATTTGATCAATGTCGCGGATCTCACCCAACGGTGGTAACTCTTCCAATGATTTGAGATTGAAGTAATCCAAAAACTGGCTGGTGGTGCCATACAACGAAGGGCGGCCAGGGACGTCACGTTCACCGACGATCTCAACCCAATCGCGTTCCAGCAGGGTTTTAATGATGTTGGTGCTAACCACTACACCGCGGATCTGTTCGATATCGCCGCGAGTGATCGGTTGTTTGTAGGCAATCAACGCCAGGGTTTCGAGTAAGGCGCGAGAATAACGCTGTGGTCGTTCGTCCCACAAACGCGAGACAAAATCCGCATAACCCTGACGTACTTGAAAACGAAAACCGCTGCTTACTTCTTTTAATTCAATACTCTTTTCGGCGTAATCTTCTGCCAGCGCCACCAGTATTTCGCTAACAAGTTGTTTCTCCGGACGTTCTTCTTCGGCAAAGACCGCCAGTATCCGATCCACACTTAACGGTGTATTGGATGACATGAGTAATGCTTCTATAATTAATTTTAATTTTTCAGGTTCCATACTATCTGCCAAGTCAATTGCTAGGTATCACTGACATTGTCCAAACGAACCACATCTCCGCCACGGCCACCCGCGGCCTTGACATGAATCTGTCCGTAAACTTCTGTCTGCACCAATTCGATTAAGGATTGTTTAAGTAACTCTAAAATAGCCAGCAGGGTCACAACCACCCCTGAGCGTCCCTCTTCCGGGCGAAATAACGCGGTGAATTCAGTAAATTTTTCCGCACTGACGTTTTTGAGTACCATCGTCATGCGCTCGCGCACTGACAAGGGCTCAAGTTTCACGTGATGGTGGGCATAATTTTCGGCGCGGGTGAACACCTCGGTTAACGCCATCGCCAAATCGCGAATATCCACGCGCGGCGGCAATTTAACGATCTTCAGATCCGGTACGGTGAGTTCCACCATCGCCGTATCCCGATCAGTACGCGGCAAGCCATCCAGTTCATCCGCCGCGCGCTTGAAACGTTCATATTCCTGTAAACGCCGAACCAATTCGGCACGGGGATCATCTTCATCCTCGGCTTGTGTCGGCCGTGGCAATAACATGCGTGATTTAATCTCGGCGAGCATGGCAGCCATAACGAGGTATTCCGCCGCCAATTCCAGCCGCAGATCCTTCATGATCTCCACATAGACCATGTACTGCCGCGTGATCTCGGCCAGGGGAATATCGAGGATATCCAGATTTTGGCGTTTAATCAGATACAGTAACAAATCCAACGGCCCTTCAAAGGCCTCGGCCAGAAACACCTCAAGGGCGTCAGGGGGAATATAGAGATCTTTGGGAAGCCGGGTGTAGGGGATGCCCTGCACAATGGCGAAAGGGCCGGCATAAAATGAGCCACTCCCAGGCGCGAAGAACGACAACACACCCGCCCCGAGGGCGTTACGGCGGG
>JANNJI010000295.1:0-2860 GCA_031405795.1 Gammaproteobacteria bacterium | reverse complement strand
ATAACCGATTGTTGCGCAACGCGCTAATCACAGATTGGTCACGCCTGAATGACCCTTACTTAAGGGTGCTATTTCGCAAATTCACTGTTCGTGTCCCCAACACTCCGCACTCCGTCATTTCCGCGAACAGCACATCCATGTAGGCGTTCGCGGAAATGACGAAAAATCCAGACCGAAATACGCCATCAGTAGATTATTCCTTAAAAATAAAATAGTAATGATAAAAATACATCTCGCGCAACAGGAAAGGAACCTGGGTATTAAGCGTTTGATATTTTGTAGACATGGTGGGCGATGAAGTGGCGATCAAGCCCGCATCCTTGGCTATCAGCATAGCGCGTTTCATGTGCAGCGGGTCACTGACGATTAAAGCAGAATTAAGCTGGTTGGCCATCATCAGTTGCTGTGCATTGAGGATATTCTGTTTAGTGGTATGAGAGGTTGTTTCAATCAACACGTCGTTTATATCTACGCCGTTGTTAATGGCATAGTCACGCGCCACCTCGGCCTCCGCACGCTTTATTCCCTCACCGTAGCCACCGGTAAAGATCAACTTGCGGACCCGCCCATTCCGATAAAGCGTAATGGCATGCGTTATTCGCTCCTTAAAAACGGGTGATGGTGCATCGCCTGTCACCGCCGCCCCCAACACGATGGCGACATCCGCGTTTTTGACCTCATTTATTTTACCAAAAGAAACGATGGCGTAGCCCAGGTAAATAAGCCAGGTAGTACTCAACAGCAGTAAGTAGACGGCAATATTCCGAAGCTTAAAATAGCGGGGCATTGAAGAGAGCACGGTGAGCATATTAAAGGTCGGCGATGAAAATTTCCAATTTTAACCATTTATGCGGATGACTTTTGTCATTGCCCGTCTTTTAAATAATACGCAGTTTTTTAAAAAATACAGCTGCGACATATTGGCAATTTAACTCAAGGTACTGTGTGTCAACAGGATCAAATTTATAAAGACTAATTTTAAATAATATTTGAACAATCACATGGAATCAAGTACCATCTTGTGAAACACTGTATTTTTACTAAACACATGCAATAGGTATGATTTATAATAAAAATATCGATACGAGCTTCCCTGAAAGGCAAGTCAGAGCCGTATATAACGAAAAATCAATCAGGGTATATCAAGCCTATTCTGATGAAATAGCAGATAGTACGCTTGCAAATAATAAATTTGTATCACCCCCATTTAAAATGACACGTATGACATGGATAAAACCATCATTTTTATGGATGATGTATAGGGCAGGATGGGGTTTTAAATCAAAAGAACAACGAAGAATTTTGGCTATTGACTTAACCCATGATGGATTTTTGTGGGCTCTATCTAACAGTTGCCTAAGCAGCCATAATCACGATACTTACAACAAAGAAGAATGGAATGTCCAAAAAAATACTCAGCCAGTACGAATCCAATGGGATCCTGAAAGAGATATTTTTTTAAATAAATTAAATTATCGGACCATACAAATTGGTCTGGCTGGGGATGCTGTCAAACATTATGTAAATGACTGGATCGTCAATATTGATGAGGTCACGAATTTAGCAAGAGCGATTAGAAGCAATATTGAGACAAAATCAATTGGACAGGTTATTCAGATGCTGCCGGTCGAGAGGCCATATCTTCTGGATCCAATATTGAGCAAGAGACTAGGAATGCTTACTTAAAATTACAAAAATCAGCTAAATCACAAAAAATCAAAGAGACAATTGAAGCAAAGCGGCTCTTTTTATCGATGGATTGTCAGAGCTTGCTAGTACCATAAGTTTATTTTTTGATGCATCTGTGTTTATACTACCTAACGCCCAAATACATTTTTCTGACAGTGCTTGACTATCGTCATAGTCTAAATATTGGTATTTAGTTAATGCCGTTTTGTACAGGCAGTCGACACTAGATGGAGATTTCAATTTTTTCAGCATTATTGCGATATTTTCGTGTTGAAAGTGCCAGTCTTCTACTATTAGATCACATAAAGTAGGAGTAAATATTTCTGAGTATCCAAAGTGAAATGCTAATAATAGCGCGTGCTCAATGTCAGAAGCATTTTTTATTTTCATTCCATCTTGTAACAATGTTAATATATAGTTTATATTATTTTCAATATTTACAGGAAACTTTTTCAAGAAATCTTCTTTCGTTATTTTTCCAAGCGTAAAATTTACAATCAATTCTTTATCGTTATTTGTCATACTGGCAATGCCTTATAACTCATAATACTATCATTAAATACTTCAAGCGCTTTCCCGTCACCAAGACCTATGTTGATTTGCTTGCCTTCGGCTTTAAAGAAGGCGTTTTCACTTTTCCACCCTTTAGTTGCAATGGGCATTCCGCCATAAGCAACACTTGTAAGATTTGATGTATCTCTAACTCCTATTTTTTCTAGACTAGAAGTGGTACCTGGTCTCATTTTAAACTCTACTAAGACACCCTTATAATCTTCAGAAAATACTTTCGTTGGGGAAATAAATGTTTCGGAAGTCGCGGGAACCTTACCGGTTGCGAGTAAAGTTTTATAGTCATCTTGACTCATGGTTCTATAGAAAGCTTCTTTACATAATCCTAACGGATCAATCCACTGCACTGGATTCGGCGCAAACTGATAATTATTCAATCCACCCAATAACCCAATCGGATCTTGATTGATAAACTGCCCCGTGTCAGGACTATAGTAGCGAAACCGGTTGTAATGCAACCCCGTTTCTTCATCGAAATATTGCCCCTGAAACCGCAGGTTATTCTCAACTTCCTCGACTTCTTTCAGCGCCAGTTTAACTGTGCCGTTTTCGTATCGCGTGACCTGTGCTAAGATTGCTGTCTTGTCCGACTCGGTAATAA
>JANNJI010000294.1:0-2034 GCA_031405795.1 Gammaproteobacteria bacterium | reverse complement strand
TTTCTTAACAATCGTATCGACATCTTTTGGCAGTAATTTTGCCAGGAGTAATTTCTCTGTCCCACCACCGGGATCGATCCGAGAATCGGGTACATTCAACTTCATCACATGGATTTGAAATAATTTAATGGCGTCTTTGGTGTTTTTACCGGCATCACCATCTACTTTCAGCAAGGGAATACGCGCGTCATCATTGCGGTATATGTTCAATAACTCCTGGATGATATAAACATCAGGTTTATCGTTTTTCCCACCCGCACCCACTGCATTACCAAGTATTGTCTTCAAACTACACCCCCTATAAGTTTATTGTTTTGGTCTGGTATACGTCAGGGTATACAAATCATCTGCCCCTGAATTAGCAAGTACAAATTTATGTTCCGTTCCGTCGGCCTCAAACATCGATTTACTAAATGTACTCTCTTGTGTAAACGAACTCTTATGTAGAGACTGCACCCTCTCCTCGATATAACTTTCCTTTGCCTTATTCATGCGCAATACCCAAATCATTTTTTCTACGACCCATTCAGGGCTTATCCTGCCACCATGAAACAAGGTCGCACTGGGTCCATTCGCCGCTGATTTCGCAGCATAGACATCGTAGCCAGAAAGTATGTATACGTCGCCATCGTTTGGTCGTGTCTCGAAATGCAGCACATCCACCCCTTCGGCTTTTGCTTGAGGCAGCGCTGGTTTGACGATGTCGCTCGTTGCAGGCGTGGGGCTAGTCACCTTTTTAGCTTGCTGCTCGTGTTTACCTTCCGAACAACTGCTAAGAGAAATTAGAAATGCCAGGCAGGCTATCGGTAATGCGATGGATAATTTTTTCATTGTGGGCAGTGTGTCGTTAGTGTTGAGGTGGATTCCAGTTGTAGTGTATGGCGGAACGGTACATGGGACTTTCATCCGTTTTAAAAACAAACTGATGGCTTTCCCCCGGAACCGGTTCGTCCTCCATTCCGCTGACTGTAAGAATAATCGGCTGGCCAGTCGCGGGCAGTGCGTCCGCCTTAACATAGGATTTCAGTTTGTTCGATGCCTCACCTTTTCCCTGCACCAAATCAATGAACATATTGAGTCTATTTACCTGTGCTGTCGCAGGAATTAACTCGCGACTATAAAAATGGGCGTGCAAACCAAGATCACAGGGTGCAAACGAGGCAAGTAACAGATCACCATTTTTATAGATGGCAATATACTTTCCCGTTTTCTCATCGATCACTTCTTTACTTAGAAGCGATTTATCGGATTCCAACGCCGAGGTCGTCGTTGAAACAATGCAGTCTTCTGCATGTAATGCGATGCTGACTAACTGCAAACTTGCCAAAAGGAGTAGTGTTTTCACAGTGCAATCTTTTTTAGTTGAATAAATTCAGTTGCCAGACTACCAAACAGTTCATACCTTTACAAGGATCCAGGACACGGGGACAGATTTATTTTCTATAGAGTTAGGACACCGTTTTCTATATTAGAACTTATTGTGTTCTGACCCTGGTTACTGCTTGTCTGTGTATTAGCATAATCTGTGTTCTGACCCCGGTTTTCTATACCTGCTGACTCTCTGCTGGCCTGGGTGTTGATCCATAACTTATGCGTTCTATATCCATCGCCTTAGCTTTGATATAAAGATACCCATCAGCAAAAAAAATCTTTAATGTTGCATTATTTTTTGCTGTGCTCACTCTACCATTTGTAATGTTACCTGCTCTCGCGTTATCAATCAGAGCAATAAAGTCAATCGAACAGCTTACCGAATCCACACCTGAGCAAAAAATATGAACTGCCTCTCGTACTCTAGAGTCGTCGGAAATGTATAAATCACAGCCGATATGAATCTCACCACTTCCTCTGATAACAATTTCGGAAAGAATTCCGTCGTGCCAGCTCAATTCATCGGTGTTCATATTTAATCCTCTGTTGAATTATAGAAAGAATTCGTTTCTGTTTGTTTTCATAAAATACAATCTTGACCCTGGTATTTACTCTTTGGCATCTACCCAGCCTTGTAATTTAAAATCTTTATCAACTATGGTT
>JANNJI010000293.1:0-1681 GCA_031405795.1 Gammaproteobacteria bacterium | reverse complement strand
ATACAAGTCGCGTGCGGTGGCGGCGTTATGCAAGGGCGCGTAGGTAAACAACCGGATCGGCGGATCGCTGCCGCTGCACTGTACCCAGAGATACGATTTTTGTTGCGCACGTCGGCCGTTTTCTTTGAGCACTTGCAACGTCGTCTCGTCGCCGTATATCAGGTCGGCGTCACCCAAGGTGTCGCGCAGTCGATTGATCAGCGGTTGCACCGCTCCCCCCAATTGCACGATGTTGTTGGCCAGGGTGTGACGGACGATGTCACCGCCAAAACGATTGAGCAGAGTGGCTTGCCGGTACAGTGGCAGTGCATCTTGGTATTTGCTGGTGACGACCCAGGCCAAAGCATTTTCCGTGAGCAACCCCTTGTCGATGAGTTTCTTGGGTGCGGGCGCCGTCTTGATCGTGTTGTCGCAACACGGGCAGGCGTATTTCACCCGCTCGTGACGCACAACGGACAGGATCGCCGGTGTAATATCCAGTTGCTCGGAGACCTCCACACCGATTTCAGTGAGCACGCTGCCGTCGTGTGCGCAGACGCGTTGTGCTTCGGGAAGTTCATGACGAATAATCTCACGTGGTAACAACGCGTCCAGCGGTTTGCGGCCAGGTTTCTTTTTGGCGTGGGCGCTGACGTGAACGGTTTTTGTGGTTGCCGGTGCGGCGGTGACTTGTGCTTCGGCTTCATTGAAAAACAAATCGCGTTGGTGTGTGGCGCGCGCTTCGCTCCTGGCCGCATACAGGGCGCGGATGCGCACACTGAGTTGAAGTTTGTAGTGGTCACGTTCGAGTTGCGTGCGCTTGAGTTCTTGTTGTAGCGCCGCATTGTGCGCTTGCAATTGCACAAGCAACTCGGCAGTGGAGGTGTTTTCTTCAGAAGGCGTCGTGTGCATTGACATGGGATTAAGTAGATCATACTCACGATCATGATGCAAATATTTTTTAACTGGCCCGTTGGTACTGCACCGCGCCATGGCCACGCATCGCCGCCAAATTAATGCCGTCCAATAACCAACGCAGTTGTTGCACGGTTAAGGGGATGACCGGGGTATCGGTTTTAGGCCAGATAAAGCGGTCTTGCTCCAGGCGCTTGTAACACAGCCAGAAGCCGTTCTTTTGCCAGAACAGAATTTTAACTTTGTCAGCGCGTTTATTCCGGAAGACAAAACAAGCCTCGGCAAAGGGATCTAATTTCAGTTCGTGTTCCACCAACGCCGATAGTCCATTCACGGCTTTGCGAAAATCAATCGGTGCGCGGTGCACATACACCGTCATTGCCTCATTTAGCTCAAACACGGCAAGCTCGCCAACAAGGACAGTAACCCCGCCTCCACCGCGGTGAAGTGCAATTCCAAGCCATTGGGCAAGCGCACCGTGAGGGCGCTGTGCCTCGCCGACTCTACTTGCACCGGCACAAACGCGGTACACGTTACTTTTTTGCGCCGTAACCGGCGTGGCGCATCCGGTGCAGCCAACGTCGGCGCTATCTCACCGCAGGCCTTCATCAACTTGTGCGCCACGTAAAGGGTGTGCCGCGATACGCCGTGTTCACGAGCGTACTGGGCAAACGATTGGTTTGCTTGTAGCGCCGCCAGTACGTGCGGGCGCCAATGATCGAGCTTGACTTGTGACATGGGCGATTTTCCTTTTGTGCTTAAGAAACCCTACCCTGCCACAATAAAA
>JANNJI010000292.1:0-1546 GCA_031405795.1 Gammaproteobacteria bacterium | reverse complement strand
AGCCGCCAATCCAATCATGCTCGCCAAAGAAAATAAAGAATTAACGGATAAATTTGCCAGCATGAGTCATGAACTCGAAATGCTGCGCAATGAGCATCAGGTTGTCAAAGATCGCTCACGGCAAAACTGGTTCATGGCCGGTGCCGGTGTCATCATCCTGGGCATGCTGCTTGGCCTGATGATCCCCAAGTTACGTTTCAAACGTAAAGATCGCTGGGATTTTTAATCTGCCGATAACACAATGCAGCGTTCTGCGTCTGCCGGTGATGAAGTGACTACCACGCTACGGCAACACGCCGTCCTTAAGGTGCTGACGATCTATGCGTGACAACCTCCCCACGCTCATGCAAACCCTCAACACGCTGATCAGCACGCCGTCGGTCAGCTGTGTTAATCCCGAGTTTGATCAAAGCAACCGCGCCGTAATCGATCACCTGGCAACATTGCTGCATGACCTGGGTTTTCGTGTTGAGGTTATGCCGCTTACCACGCAACCACACAAGGCCAATTTGATCGCCACCCTCGGCACCGGCAGCGGCGGATTAGTGCTGGCCGGTCATACCGACACCGTGCCTTATGATCAGCACCGCTGGCAAAGTGACCCATTCCAGCTGACTGAACGTGATCAACGTCTCTATGGCCTGGGCAGCGCCGACATGAAGAGTTTTTTTGCCTTAGCCATTGAAGCCGCTAAACACTATCACGCCAAAGATTTAAAAGAACCGCTGATCCTGATTGCCACCGCCGATGAAGAAAGCTCCATGGACGGCGCCATCGCATTAGTGGAGCAGGGTCGGCCACGCGCCCGTTATGCAATCGTCGGTGAACCCACGCAGTTACAACCGATCCGTGCGCACAAAGGCATTATGATGGAATCGATCCGCGTCACCGGTCGTGCCGGTCATTCCAGTGATCCAAGTTTGGGCAACAACGCCTTGGAAGGCATGCACAAGGTAATGACCGAGTTATTACAGTTTCGCAGTGACATCCAAATACGTTATCGCGATGTCCACTTTAAGGTCCCCTACCCGACCTTGAATCTGGGTCATATCCACGGCGGTGATAATCCCAATCGTATTTGCGCGGAGTGTGAGTTGCAGTTTGATCTGCGTTCGCTACATGGTATGGACCCGTTAGCAATCCGGGCCGAACTTAAGGAACGCCTTGACCGCTGTCTGGCAGACAGTGGCTTGACAGTTCAATTACAACCACTGATCCACGGCACCATGCCCATGCACACGGATAAAAATGCCGCGATTGTGCAACTGGCAGAAAAACTCACCGGGCATAGCGCCCAATCCGTGGCGTTTTGTACCGAAGGCCCGTATTACAATCAACTTGGTATGCAAACCATCATCCTGGGTCCCGGCCATATTGATCAAGCCCATCAACCCAACGAATATCTGGCCTTGGATCAGATCAAACCCACCATCCAACAATTATCAACGCATCGAGCGGTTGCGCACGGAATTTGAAGCGACTGCACGTCAGGCACTTGAAGCTGGAGATAAAGGCGCCGCAGCCCGCATCTACGCTCGCCTGCAAT
>JANNJI010000291.1:0-1318 GCA_031405795.1 Gammaproteobacteria bacterium | reverse complement strand
TCGCCCCCGCCCCGCCGGTCGATCCGGTTGTGTGTACACCGCGACGATCTGCTGGGATGTACGCAACAACGCCGCCAACGCCTGCGCCGCAAACTCCGGTGTCCCGGCAAAAATAATCCTGAGGGGGGCTGAGGTGTTCACTTTGATTTTACCAGTGGGCATCAAAAAATAAGATGCCCATGCTAACAAAATCGCGGTCGAATGCCGAGTCCCATCAGGGGTTTTGTAATTTCAGCCGTTTATTACTCGCGTCTCTCCCTGTGCTGGCAACACGTGTGCATCCATGCAAATCGGCAGGGATGATCCAGCTGAGTATTACTTGATACTGCGGGGCTACTCATAGCAAGGATGTATATTGAGCGGTATGTGATTGTGCATTTGGAAAAACAGAGAACCTGTCCATCCTTGGACATAAACTCAATTTGCGACTGTTTAGTGCTCCTCTGGTGACTAACCACCGTTAGCTAACGTGTCGCTTCCTTGACTGAAAACAGTGTGGCACTGAAGATATTGGAGCTAATTCGATTACGGCCACCGGTGGTGATGATAACGCTGTAGGTGGCGGTATTCAGGCTGTGTGGCAGGCTAGCCATGATCTCTTGCTGCGAAAAACGCCTCACCTCTAATGCTTGGTCAGCAAGCATGACGGTGGGCAGGGTCGTACCGAAGTTGTGGCCAGTGATAACGAGGATTTTTTCCTGCGAATCCACGACGGTTTTGACTATTTTGGGCGGCATCGGCGTGATGGTTCCGCGCCCGCTTGCTGTAGCAATACCAAATGCTGTGAGTCCGGCGATGAGCAGGATGGCCTTAATGGTTACTTTGTGCATATTATCCTCTGTAGAATTTTGGAAGTGACTAAAGCTGAATGGAAAATGAGAAATCCTACCTCACCGTACGTGGTAACAGGTTAAGCGAAGATAGTTACAGATTGGGTACAGATGAAAAAAGTAAGGTGACCGCGGCGAGCCAGGAACCGATACTCACGCATCGTTTCAATAAATTGGCCTGTGTTAAGGACAGGGTATGTAATTTCCCCGGTCTGAATAATTACCCCGAATTCCCGCGCAATAAGATCAGTTTTCGTATTGTCGCATTTCATCCAAGAATCGCACGTTGAATCGGTGCCGCGCCACGCCAGCGTGGATTGCGCCTCGGGGGTTTTTAATGAAGCAGGTTGTTCAATCGGTAAGTGATGTTTCAGCGCCATGGCCTTCACCGCACTGGGCTTGAGTTGTCGCCCCCGCCCCGCCGGTCGATCCGGTTGTGTGTACACCGCGACGATCTGCTGGGATGTACGCAACAACGCCGCCAACGC
>JANNJI010000290.1:0-1862 GCA_031405795.1 Gammaproteobacteria bacterium | reverse complement strand
ATCTACTTTAATGTCGGTTTTGACAATATCGAACGCCGGTTTGGCATTGCCTTGTTTGGCATCCAGGCCATGGGCGTGCAAGGTACCGGTTAAGATCAGCATGGTTGATAGCATCGTGAATCGGGCGGCGGGTTTCATTGTTTTCATCGGCGTGTTTCCTTTTTAAGTAAAAATGAACGTTGGTTAAACTGCAAAAAATAAGTATTCCATGGCTATGCGATGTCGTTACAATAGTTGTGATCATCACACTACGATAGCGGGCACAATTTGGTGAGCCACAAACCTTTTGGTAGTTATTAATGAAAACTAAGATAAAAAAATCTGCGAGCGAAGCACGTCGAGAGTCTGCTTATCGCTGCCTGGAAGATGTGATCGGCTGCAAATGGTCGGTCAGCGTGCTGCTAGCGGCCGGTGACGGGGTCACTCGTCCTGGTGCCATGGAGAAACATATTCCCGGTATCTCCACCAAAGTGCTTAGCGAACGCTTACGCAAACTCAGCAAGTACGGTTTGCTTGTGCAGCACCGCTATGCCGAATCGCCGCCCCGCACGGAGTATGAACTGACCGTATTTGGCCGTGAAGTCGTTGCGTTGGTGGCACGGATCCGAAAATTGGATGAAGCGCGGGATGTCAGTGGCTCGTGAGGAAATGAAGTGCCCTAAGCCGTGCCCGTGTTTGCTAACGGCACCGTTATGATTGGCGTCAAAAGAAAGATTCAACTTGTTTGGCAGGGAAATAAACAACGTGTACGTGTGTTTACCACAAAACAATGAAAAACAGATAGCAAGCCGCTATACTATCTCCAAAATTCTGATCAGGGAATATTTGTGACCAATAACGATGCCTTGCGCCGTATCCGCTACATCTTCGACTTTGACGACTCAAAAATGATTGATATATTTGCCCTGGCTGATTATCAGGTAACGCGGGGGCAAATCAGTGATTGGCTGAAAAAAGATGAGGATCCTGCATTCAAGGAGTGTGATGACACTCAGCTGGCAATTTTTCTCAATGGTTTGATTATAGATCGGCGAGGAAAAAAAGAGGGGCCACTACCCAAGCCAGAGCAGCGCTTGAATAACAATATTGTTTTCAGAAAATTAAAAATCGCCTTAGATATGCAAGCCGATGAAATATTGGAAATTCTGGGCAAGGCTGATATGCAGATAAGTAAACACGAATTAAGCGCATTTTTTCGCAGTACAGATCATAAACACTACCGGGACTGTAAAGATCAGATCTTGCGTAATTTTCTAAACGGTTTGCAGCTTAAATATCGCGATAACATTCATTAACCGCCTGTTGAAATATGCGGAATGAACTGAAAAATCGTCCATGGGCGTAATCGGTTTACTGTCAGCGGCATAAGAGAACACCATGAAATATTACCTTGCCCAAGTAAATGTGATCCGGAAACGAAGGGTTACACGCGTATTAACTTTTGTGTTCACGGTATTGCTGATAACTCCTCCCTCTTTTGCAGCTGAAATACTGCAACTTGAAACCCGCACGGGTGTCCAGGTACCGGTTTATTACATAAAAAAAGAGGGTGCTATTGCCACCGTCATTCTTTTGCCCGGCGGCGCGGGTGCGCGAGGTGTTTGCCGCCGTCGCTGACCCGGCCCCCGCCGGCCTCGCGCGCGAAAACTTCGCCTTCTTCGAATCGTACTTCTCCAACTACATCGAAGGCACGACGTTCACTGTCGCCGAGGCCGAGAGCATCGTCTTCGAGGGCCGCATCATCGAGACCCGAAGCGCTGACTCGCACGACATCCTCGGCACCTTCGCGGCGGCGACACGCTCGCCCTGGCGCGACCAACCGGCACAGGATGCCGACGCGTTCCTGACCTGGCTCAAGAGCG
>JANNJI010000289.1:0-11227 GCA_031405795.1 Gammaproteobacteria bacterium | reverse complement strand
CCCGCCTCAACACCGAGATTGTCAAAATCGTGCAACTGCCCGAGGTGCAGACCCGCATGCGCGGCCTGGGCTTGACGCCGACCGGAACGCCGTCGGCGGTGCTCGCTTCAGGCGTCGCGGCTGACCACGCCTTTTGGGGCCAGCTGGTGCGCGAGCTCGGCGTTATTGAAATGCCGCAAGCAACACATTATAAGCCGTCGCCACTTCACCAATCACATCTTTGGTTTCAACCGGGACACGCCCGCATAAATTTCCTGAACGGCTGACCTCTTGCATACTTTCACGTACTTTGTCTAACGGGTTAACAATAGCGCTGATAATCAGTTTGGTGAGTACCAATGCAGTTAACAGCCCACCAAGCAGCACCGCCGCGGCTAAGGTAACTTGTTTACGGGCATAATTTTTTGACTGGTTGACGCTCTCTTCAATCGCACGTTCGCGGCCTTCCACTAAAATTATCATGGGTTTTATCAATTTTTTCTTAATACTGACCCAGGCCTCGATGACCCGCGTGAGGCCTTCTTTGTTTCCATTCTGGGCGGCACGAAAAGCCTCAACAAATTCGCTTTGTTTGGTTTTGAGTTTATCAAGACCTTCAGCGAAGGTTTTCAGTGCCTCTGTTCCTTCCGGGTTGAACGGCATATCCTTGATTGCTGTGTATTCTGTCTGTAACACATTAAGCCGGTCTTCAAACTGCACAACAGCGCCATTACCGGAGACCATCTCCGCCGATACCGCCGGGATCAGACCTTCTATCTCCTTGAGCGCCGAATTCATGCGACCGACCGAGACCAGCGGTTGCACACCCAAAACATGCATTTCCTCCACGGTCTTGAGCATGTACCACATGCCAAGTGTGCCAATACCGCCCGCAACAGCACCCACACCGAGAGAGATGCAAACCAACAGATACATTTTTTGGCGGATGCGCCACCGATTAAGCCAGTTCATGACCCACCTGTTATTCCTTCGCATGGCCAGACATGTGTGTATGTTATGTTCGTGCATTTATTAGCGGCGATAGTAGGGATTTCTTGAAAATTAGTGCTGACTTAACCACGTGCTTTCCCCGGTTTTAGGGGCTTAACCGGGGATGTTTAAGGGGCGACCTACTTGCCAATATATCGGGCATCTCTTAACAATTCGCAGAATGATAGGCTACGGGTGTGCATATCGCTTTGAAAAAGGGAGGCAAGACAGAGGGATTTTCATCTTTTTTCAAAGGGAAGCACAATGGCATCCTGCGAATTGTTCGAGGGTATGATGTATTATTGTTGGTATGCGTACGCACAGATTACTTTTCGTGTGGTTTGTCTTTTGTTCGGGATGTGCAGAGATCCCGGTGCCGACTGCGGCTGTGCCAGCCGGCAATGTGCCGCTAGCCGAGGTTCGCGCTACGCCACAACAATTTGCAGGAGTATCGGTGCGTTGGGGCGGGCAGATTGCGGCGCTGCGTAATTTAAAAGAGGAAACCCAGATCGAGGTGGTGGCGCGTCGGCTGGACAGCGAAGGGCGGCCTTACACGGAAGATAACAGTGACGGTCGCTTTCTTGCCGTTGTTGCAGGTTTTGCCGATCCAACGCTATATGAAAAGGGCCGCGAGATCACTGTGCGTGGTACGCTGGCGGGTGTGCAGCAACAACTCATTGGTGAATACCAGTACACCTATCCAATGGTGCGTGTTGAACAGGTACATTTGTGGCCACCGCGACCACCACCGCTGCCGCTTTATGATGAACCGTGGTGGTGGGATCCCTGGTATCCTTGGTCCGGGCCGCCACGTCGTTGGTAATTCGAGGAGAAAATTATGTTACAGCGCACACTGCAAATAAGCTGTCTTTACCTGTGTGGGGTGTTGTTACACGGTTGTGCAACACCGTTGGATATCGGTGTGGCAGATCGTAAACTCACGCCGCAACAAGCCATAACGACTATCGACACAGTGCGTAATCGCATGATCGCCTGGGGAGGTGTGCTCGTCAGTGTAAAAAATTTAACCGACAAAACTCAGTTCGAGATCCTGGCGTATCCATTGGATGAGAACAATCGGCCCAATAATACCGCCACACCGCAAGGACGTTTTCTTGCGTATCACAGCGGTTATTTGGAAACCACGGATTATAAAGAAGGGCGCTTGGTGACGATCATCGGCGCGCTTACCGAGACGCGCACGGGCAACGTCGGTGAAGCGCAATACACCTATCCGGTGATCGCCACCACGCGTATTCATTTGTGGCCTATTACTCCGCCGTCGTCCAGCGAGCCACGTTTTCACTTTGGGGTTGGCATCGGTATTGGACTCTGATTTCGCTTTTGTCAGCACCATTGCCAGCTATAAAGCGGCTTGGCAGGTCGGGCGATTACGTGATGCGGAATTTGCCGCGCTGTATTTTTTGCAGTGGCAGGTCGCATTACATGGCAAGGCATTTGCGTCGCGCAGGCACAAACAGGATCCACGCGCGGATTTTTCGCTCTGGCAAACTCAATTCAACAACAACGGACAGGCAGCGATTACCCCGTGTTTAATTACGTATCTATCGCGTTACCAGTTTCGTGGTGTTATCCCCAATGTCAGCCAGGCACTGGTCGCTTGGTTAGGCGATGAGTGGTCACTGCAATTATGCGATTACATCCCGGATTCGCACGCGGTATTGGCCTTGCAAACTCGCGGTATTCGCCCGGTAACAATCCTCACCGACTATCCGCGCATGTTGCAACCGATGTTGGAAAAACCCAATGCCTTCGTTTTTATGCAACATGACCTGGAACACGCCTGGCAAATGTTTCATGACCCGTTGCTGCAATATGCACAGGTACGTTTTGCGCAGTTACTGCAACGCGCCTTGCAGCAGGGTGTGTTTGTTTCGTATCTGCACGATGCCACTTTTTCTGATCAGTTTGATTACCTGATCAGCGACATGAATACCCATCCGATACATGCCTTGCACTATTTACACGCAATTGTGCTGGAATATTACTTGCGCGGTGAGGCCAAAGCCAGCCATGCTGTGTTATCTGTTTCGGCACGACAGGCCGTGCGTGATCTATTGCAACAACTGGCACAGTGCTGGCAGTTTTCCGGCGCAGCCACGGCGGCGTTATTGGCATTACCAAAAGGTAAATTGCCAACATTACAGGCCACGTGTTTGTTTGATGCTATTGCTGCCGTGGCCAGTGACAACGAGCAATACCGGGCGATCGCAAGAAGTTCTTGATCGATTTTATTAATTCAATTTTCTGATTTGCATTTTTAAGAGGTGATCACATGGCTGGTTTTATTATACGTACCCTGGTAGTGGCGTTGGGTTTGTGGCTCGCCTCGGAGATCGTAACGGGGATTCAGATCACCGGTGTCGGCACATTATTAGGCGCAGCGTTGATCTTGGGCATGGTGAACGCGGTGGTGCGGCCGATATTGGTGTTGTTGACCTTGCCGATCACGGTAGTGACGCTGGGATTTTTTCTACTGGTGATCAACGCGGCGATGTTGGCCTTGGTGGCGTGGCTGTTTGACAACTTTACCATCGCTGGATTTTGGTCGGCGCTGTTTGGCGCGGTCATCGTCTGGCTCACGGGCTGGGCGTCGTCGTATTTCATTGGCCCACGTGGGCGTGTCGAAGTGATTTATGTACGGCAGCGTTGGTAATCTATGCAGTGCCGTGTTGGTTGTGGCGCCTGTTGTATTGCGCCATCGATTTCCTCCGCGATCCCTGGTATGCCCAATGGCAAACCGGCGGGGGTGCGGTGTATTCAATTAACCGCCGATAATCGGTGTTTGTTGTTTGCCAGTCTGCTTCGTCCCCTGGTTTGTAGTCGTTTTCGGCCTCACCACGATACGTGTGGCAGCAGCAATGCCGTGGCCTTTGCCTATCTACATAAATTAGAAGGACAAACGAGTTAGAGGCTTGCCCCGCGATTTATGTGACCGACCTCTGATTAAGCTTGCACCAGCGAGGATGAACGGGTATATTACGACACCCTTATAAACAGGGTGACACGTTTCTAACCTTCTTGATATCTCGTATATACATCCTTGGTTGGCAACGTTAGGCGCGACAGGATTCATGTGGTCGGCGCCGATTGGGACCAAGCGATGATCTTCTCTTTCAATAAGTTAAGTCATTCTCGGTATTACTTTATCTTTTAGCCGCAAAACTGCGGACTGAGGTGTTTTTTGTCTTTTGAATCTTTAAAACTCGACGCATCACTATTACGTGCCATTGAAGCCAGTGGTTTCAAACAACCCACCGATATTCAAGTACAGGCGATTCCTGTCATTCTCGACGGCCAGGATTTGATGGCCTCGGCACAAACCGGTACGGGTAAAACCGCTGCGTTTGTATTACCCCTGTTACAAAAATTATTAACACAACCACGCGTCACGCGTGGCCCACGGGTGATGGTATTGACCCCGACCCGCGAATTGGCCGCCCAGGTGGAACAAAATATCCGCCAGTTCAGCCAATTCATCCAATTAAAATCAGCGATGGTCGTCGGTGGTGAAGCATATCCACCGCAAATCAAGGCGTTGCAACGGCCGCTGGATTTATTAGTCGCCACGCCAGGCCGCTTGATGGATCACATGGAACGCGGCCGTATCGATTTTTCTGAATTACAATGTCTGGTACTCGACGAAGCGGATCGCATGCTCGACATGGGTTTTGTCGATGAAGTGAAGATGATCGCCAAGGCCACACCCGCCAGCCGTCAAACCTTGCTGTTTTCGGCAACATTGGATGGTAACGTCGGCAGGATCGCCAGGGAAATTTTAAAGAACCCACAAAAGATTGCTTTGGCACACAGTACCCAGCAACATGCCTCGATCGTGCAACAGATGTATATTGCCGATGACAAGTCGCACAAAGAAAGACTGTTGGGACATTTCCTGGATAACACCGGTTTGTTTCAAGCGCTGGTATTTACCTCCACCAAACGCGGTGCCGATGATCTGGCGCAGCGTCTGCTGGCAAAAGGTCATGAGGCGGCGGCATTGCATGGCGACATGCAACAACGCGCACGGCAACGGACCATGGAGCGCATGCGCAGTGGTCAATTCCGTGTCTTGGTTGCTACCGATGTTGCGGCGCGCGGGCTGGATATCAAAGGTATCAGTCACGTCTTTAATTTTGATCTGCCGATGACTGCGGAAGATTACGTGCATCGTATCGGCCGCACCGGTCGTGGTGGCGCTGAAGGCACCGCCATTTCATTGGTCGGTCCGGATGACTTGCGTAAACTATCCGGGATTGAAAAATACACCGGTAGCGTGATCAAACGTGAAGTGATTGTGGGTTTGGAACCAACCCGTACTTTGCGCAGTGCACCGCCAGCGGGCAAATTTAATAAACACCGCAAACCGCAACAGCGGTTTTCGGAGAACCGTGGTGGTCCGCGTCGTGGTAATGATTCTTCTGCGGCCAAACCAGCACGTGGTCTGTCCTCACGTCCACAAGGCCGTGGCAAACCAACAACGGCACGCGTGTCATAATCAGTAACTGATTTGCAGTTGTTCTAAACGCGTCATTTGATGTCAGCCTCGTTCTCATCGAACGGGGCTGAACATTCTCATTTTAGTCCCCGCTTTTGCTTTAAATTTATTTTCCTCTTTAAGCCTGGCTTACCCAATGATTCACTCTAGTGCTGCAAAGCGACGTGCGATCGGGTGGGCGTACTATATATATGCAGATAACGACAGTGGGTAGGTTGGTTTTTATCCAAATCACTCACAATCCTATATATGGATTTTTTAGTGATTGACAGCGTACACCGGGCATTGATAATCAAGGATGTGAAGGGACGCGGGCTTCGTGCGGTGCGACGCTGCTACTGAATCGTGGTTTCCGTTCTCGGAAATCCATCTGCCAGGTTGACTAACAATGCACACATCCAACTTGTACTTGATCTTGAGTTTGGCACTGGGTTTTGGTGTCTTTCACGCAATGGATACCGATCATCTCCTGACATTGGCCAATGTCAGCCCAAGTAAAACCTCGATACCGCAGACGCTGCGGTTTTGCAGCCGTTGGGCCTTGGGGCATGGTGTGGCGGTAATTATCCTTGGTTGTCTGGTGTTGATGTTTCAAATGGCGATTCCGTATACCCTGGCAAATATTGCCGGACACATGGTTGGTTTGATCTTAATTGCGCTGGGCATGCTGGTGTTTGTGCAGTCAGCAAAGAATCTAATGGTCGCAAAACAACAGGACGCACAGCGTGGTTTGCAAAACCACGCAGACCAATTTGGTGTGGTGCCTCATCATCGTGTCATAGGTTTCGGCTTTTTGCATGGTATTTCCGGATCGGCGACCTTGTTGGCGTTATTGCCGATGACACAATTGCAGTCTGCCTGGTTAGGTATGGCTTACCTGTTATTTTTTTCACTCGGGGTATTGCTGGCGATGTTGTTCTTCGGTGGACTGTTAGGCGGCCTCTTCAGGACACTGGCGCAACGTTATATCCACTCGCTTTCGGTATTGCGTCTATGCTTGGCATTGCTGGCCATTATTGTGGGTGTCGTGATGTTGGACACGCCAACATGACGATGTTGGCCAGCACGCAGCAGTGGCAAGCCCGTTTGCAATTGGAATTTGCGCAACGCGCGGGGCGAACGGTATTAGTAAAACGCATGCATAGCGGTCCTTTAGTAGTACAGAAACCGTTTTATCCCGGTGATGGAGCCTGTCATGTGTATTTATTGCATCCCCCCGGCGGTTTGGTGGGTGGCGATCAACTGGAATTACAGGTGTTATGTCAGACACACAGCCAGGTATTGTTAACCACGCCTGCGGCGAATAAATTTTATCGTAGCCTGGGTGAACGCGCGACCATCGAGCAAGTCCTCAAGGTGGAAGCCAATGCCAGTCTGGAATGGTTGCCACAAGAAACAATTTTATATGCAGGTTGTCAGGCTGGTATGCGCACGGTAGTTCAGTTGGCGTCCGCTGCACATTTTATTGGTTGGGAAATTCTTTGTCTTGGCCGTCCTGCGGCCAAAGAGCAATTTGCCGCCGGTGTATGTCGGCAAAATATCGAAGTGTGGCGTGAGGGACAACCCATTGTCATTGAACGCGCACGTTTGCACGGTGGCAGTGATGTTTTACAAGCAAGATGGGGCTTTGCCGGATATGATGTCAGTGCTACGCTGATTGCGACCCCGGTTGACACAACACTACTCGACACTGTGCGTGCTATTGAAGTGGACACGCAACGTGTATTGGCAAGTGCCACCTTGATTGATGATGTCCTCATTTGTCGTTTTCTCGGTGGGCAGGCGCGACAGGCGCTGGATTATTTTCAACGTGTCTGGGCGTGTCTGCGACCTGAGGTGATTGGTCTGGTCGCCAGCCCGCCACGGATTTGGGCGACGTAACGGGTTATGAATGAAAATATTGGAGAGGGTTCACTATGGAATTAACGCCACGCGAAAAAGATAAACTGTTATTGTTTACCGCCGCCTTGCTCGCGGAACGCCGTTTGGCGCGAGGCGTAAAATTAAATTACCCCGAAGCGGTGGCGTACATCTCAGCGGCGATCCTCGAAGGCGCGCGTGATGGCAAGACCGTCGCCGAGTTGATGAGTTTTGGTACCACCTTGTTATCACGCGCACAGGTTATGGATGGTATTGCCGAATTGATCCCCGAGGTGCAAGTCGAGGCCACTTTCCCGGACGGCACCAAACTTGTCACCGTCCATAATCCGATTATATAGGAGAGCGCGCATGTTACCCGGCGAATATTTTATTGATGAAGGTGAGATTGTCATTAACACAGGGCGCAAGACCGTGCGGCTGAGTGTGGCCAACAGCGGTGACCGTCCCATCCAGGTAGGGTCGCATTATCATTTTTACGAAACCAATTCCGCTTTGGTGTTTGATCGCAACGCGGCGCGCGGTTTTCGTTTGAATATCGCCGCCGGTACCGCGGTACGGTTTGAACCAGGGCAAACACGCGAGGTGGAATTAGTAGAATACGCCGGTGAGCGAAAGGTTTATGGATTTAATGGCAAGGTAATGGGCAAGCTCTAAGGAGACTATGATGACAACCATTAACAAACGCGCCTATGCCGAAATGTACGGCCCCACCACCGGTGATCGCGTGCGTCTTGGTGACACCGAATTGATCATTGAAGTGGAAAAAGATCACACCATATACGGCGAGGAAGTGAAATTTGGCGGCGGCAAAGTGATCCGTGACGGCATGGGCCAATCCCAAGCCGTCGCTGAACAGGTAGTCGATGTGGTGATCACCAATGCCTTGATTCTGGATCATTGGGGTATCGTCAAGGCCGACATCGGCATCAAGCGCGGTCGCATCGCCGCCATCGGCAAAGCCGGAAACCCTGATGTACAACCCGGCGTGAATATCGTTATCGGTCCAGGCACCGAGGCGATTGCCGGTGAAGGGCTGATCATTACTGCCGGCGGCATCGACTCACACATCCATTTTATTTGTCCGCAACAAATTGATGATGCGTTGATGTCAGGCGTGACGACAATGCTCGGTGGTGGCACCGGCCCTGCCACCGGCACCAATGCCACGACCTGTACACCCGGGCCGTGGAATATTCATCGCATGCTGCAAGCGGCGGAGGCCTTGCCGATGAATTTGGGTTTTCTTGGCAAAGGTAATGCGAGTTTACCGGCGGCACTGGATGAACAGATCGAAGCCGGGGCGATGGGATTAAAATTGCATGAAGACTGGGGCACCACACCGGCCGCCATTGACAATTGTCTGAACGTGGCGGAGAAATACGATGTGCAGGTGGCGATCCACACCGACACCTTAAATGAATCAGGTTTTATCGAAGACACCCTCGCCGCATTCAAAGGCCGGGCAATTCATACTTATCACACCGAAGGTGCCGGTGGTGGCCATGCGCCGGATATTATCAAGGCATGCAGTGAGGCGAATGTTTTGCCTTCCAGCACCAATCCTACCCGGCCGTACACGATCAATACTATTGATGAACATCTGGATATGTTAATGGTGTGTCATCATCTTGATCCGAGTATCCCTGAAGATGTGGCGTTTGCCGAATCGCGTATCCGGCGAGAAACCATTGCCGCTGAAGATATCTTGCATGACCTCGGCGCGTTTTCGATGATCTCATCCGACTCGCAGGCAATGGGACGCGTCGGTGAGGTGATAACGCGTACTTGGCAGACCGCGCACAAAATGAAACAACAACGCGGTGCGCTGACGCCGGATACAACGCGCAATGATAACTTTCGCGTCAAACGTTATGTGGCCAAGTACACTATCAATCCGGCGATCACCCATGGCATCGCGCATGAAGTCGGTTCAGTGGAAGTCGGCAAGCTGGCGGATCTGGTGTTGTGGAAACCCGCCTTCTTTGGTGCCAAACCGGCGTTGATCATCAAAGGCGGCTTTATTATTGCCGCACCAATGGGTGATCCCAATGCCTCGATCCCCACTCCGCAGCCGGTACATTATCGTCACATGTTCGGCGCCTGCGGTGCCGCACTCGCGGCAACCTGCATGACTTTTGTCTCACAAGCCGCATTGGTGGGTGGTATCAAACAAAAATTAAACCTGCAACGGCAAGTCGTCGCCGTGCAAAACACCCGGCTGATCCGCAAACGCGACATGCGTTTAAACGATGCACAACCGAAAATCGAGGTCGATGCACAAACTTATGAAGTGCGTGCCAATGGTGAATTGCTCACGTGTGAACCGGCGAGCGTGTTGCCGCTGGCGCAACGATATTTTTTATTTTGAGCGGGATCTATATTTCATTGAACAATTCGGAAAATGGAGACAGCAACGAACTGCTTCCCCCTTTTTCAAAGGGGGGGGAACAACACACGCTGACCGCGTAAAATGTTATAAAACTTGTTGAACAGGAATTTGGATGTTACAGATAACCCAACGATTAAGTTCTCCGGAAGAAACAAAGGTCACCTTGACCTTACCGTTTGAATTACGGCAAAAGAGCCGCTTGCGTGTCAGCTTGGATGACGGACGTGAGGCGGCAGTTATTTTGCCGCGTGGTCGCGTTTTGCGGAGCGGCGACTGTTTGCGTGCCGAGGATGGCACTGTGATCCGTATTCAAGCCGCCGAGGAATCAGTGTCTACTGCCAGCAGTGCTGATCCACTGTTACTGGCGCGGGTATGTTATCACTTGGGTAATCGCCATGTGGCGTTGCAGGTTGGGCCGGGTTGGTGTCGCTATGTGCATGACCATGTGTTGGATGAAATGGTGATTGGTTTGGGGATGGACGTGCACGAAGAAAAAGCACCGTTCGAACCCGAAAGCGGTGCGTATGGTCATGCGCATACGAATGCGCTCGCTCCGCCTCATCACGCGCATGATTGACGCCGCGCAATTACAATTGTGGCGCTTGCTCAGCCCGATGTTACCGATCGGCGCCTATGCCTATTCCACCGGTTTGGAATATGCGATTGAGGCGCAATGGGTCAAAGGGGCAAGCGGTGTTGAGACATGGATTGCAGGATTGCTCACCCACAATTACAGTCAGTGTGATATTCCGATTCTGGCGCGTTGTCATGCGGCATGGTTAAGTCAGGATATCAAACAAGTACAGTATTGGAACAGCATCTTATTGGCGATGCGCGAATCCGCCGAGTTACGCCTGGAGGATATGCAATTGGGCGCTGCCTTAGCCAAAATTTTACATGAACAAGGCATGCCTGAAGCAGAACCCTGGATGAAACAAAGCAAACCCAGTTATGCGGCGATGTTCGCCTTGGCCACCAGTGCCTGGCAAATACCGCTGCACACCGCCGCGTTAGGCATGGCCTGGACCTGGTGCGAGAATCAAGTGGCGGCGGCGATGAAACTGGTACCGTTGGGGCAAACCGCCGGGCAACAGATGTTGAATAATTTAATTGCCGTGATCCCAACGGCAGTGCAACACGGTTTGGCAGTGTGCGATGATGAGATCGGGATGCTTTCACCCGGTTTGGGGATTGCCAGTGCCTTGCATGAAACACAATACAGCCGTTTATTTCGTTCTTAACAAGTGAGGTCAGTCATGTCGAGTACAACACACGCGGTTTTGCGTTTGGGTATCGGTGGCCCGGTAGGGTCAGGTAAAACCGCATTGGTCGATGCGTTGTGCAAAAAAATGCGCGACCAATATCAAATTGCGGTAGTGACGAATGATATCTATACCAAAGAAGACGCCCAGTTCCTGATGCGCAGCAAGGCATTATCTGAAGATCGAATTATCGGTGTCGAGACCGGC
>JANNJI010000288.1:0-7060 GCA_031405795.1 Gammaproteobacteria bacterium | reverse complement strand
GCAATGATAAAGTAAATAATAAAAATCAGAACTATCTATAATAATCTATAGGTGTGCCGAGAGATGAAATCTCTTTAGTTGTCACAGCTCAACAAACGCGCGGAAAAAAGGCGGATCAGACCGATGTAGCGGCGGGGGGTTTTCGCGGCAAGATCGAGATATCCGATACGATTGCCTTAAGCCGATGGCCACGGGCCATCATACCCTCTAGATCGTCGAGGAGAGGGATCAGACGTTGCTCCGAGAGAATGATATAAATCAGGATATTAGAGTCGATGTCGAGCATGCCAGACTGGATGCCTGAGGCACCCGCACCGCTTGCTTGAACAACGGTGTAACCACCTACACCGCGTCGACGCGCCGTCTCGATAATTTTTTTCTCAAGTTCGCGTGCGGTGATGATAGTCAGTAATTTTTTCTGTTCTAGTCTTCGCATTATCAGATCTCCAAGTGCCGTGCCAGCTTAGCTTCCCACGAACCAAGTGGCAATCCGATGATACAGTGGAATGCCGATCACCACATTAAATGGGAAGGTGATCCCCAGTGATAATGTGAGGTAAAGCGAGGGGTTGGCCTCGGGTACTGCCAGTCGCATGGCGGGCGGTACCGCGATATACGAGGCGCTCGCCGCAAGCACCGCCACCAGCGTGGTACCACCTACACCGAATCCGAGAGCGTAATGACCGATCACAGCGCCGATGAAGGAACTACCCACGGGCATGAGCACACCAAAACTCGCCAGCGCCAAGCCAACGCGGCGGAAATCTTCAATGCGGCGTGCCGCCTCCAGCCCCATCTCCAACAGGAACAGGCACAACATGCCCATAAAAATGTCGCTGACGAAGGGTTTGATGGCCTCAACAGACTTGGGTGAGGCAATCGCGCCAATAATCATGGATCCGATCAATAACATGACACTGCCGTTGGTGAAGGCCTCGCGCAGGACAGAGGGATGATGACTATCATCCTCCGTGCCTTCACGGACGATGCCGAGTCGGCGCCTCGACCAGCTCGCGAGCAGCAGCCCAATGATAATGGCAGGGGATTCCATCACAGCAAGCATGATCAACGGGTAACTTTCGTATTGAACACCGGCACTTTGCAGATAGGCGATGGCGGTGAGAAAGGTGCCTGCGCTGACCGAACCGTAATGCGCGGCGATAGCGGCGGCATTTAATGTGTCGACCTTGCGTGATGCCACCAACAGAAAATAACCAATTACGGGCAGTGTCAACCCCAACACGATGGCCCAGAAGACAGCATGCATACCGGTCAGGATATCAGCGCGACCGAGTTCATAGCCGCCATGGATACCGATGGACACTAATAGGTAGATAGAGAGCAGTTTTGCCAGATCGGGTGGGAAACGCAGGTCAGAGCGCAGAATACGTGCGAGGAAGCCGAGGGCGAAAAACAACACCGCCGGTATCAGGAGATTCGATAATCCAGACATGGACAACCTCACGTTAATTGGGCTATGTGTGGAAACTACGACCTTCATGCCAAATCATCAAATAAATATTTATCATCGGGTACTGCTGTTTTGATCTATGGGATGCAGAATCACATTCATCGCTGTTTTGCAGCACCATGAGTAAGGGCTTCCTCGCGGTATACAGAGACAATATTAAAGCATGGTTACCTAACAGAGATGGCAATAGTTGGTTATGGTATTGCTGCGCTGCGCAAATGTAAGTGTGTAGTGATGTTCAAGTCTGCAGGGCACTTTTAGTTGTGCAACAACTTTTTTAAGTGTATCTCGATAGACATAAATGCTTAAATTAAGCTGAACAAGCTGTGTTGGATAAGCAACACATGTTGATTGTATATGTTCCACGCTAGTTGGTGATGCAATAAATGCGGTAGTGTGGATTCATCACGCATACTGCCGAATTACAATCACTCAAAGTTGAATGTCGATTTTTTCATTATCGCTGAATACCCCGTTGTTTCCAGTAGGCGTTGCCATCCCTCGCTTATCGATTAGTAAAGCCATAGATCTACACCTATGAGTTACATCCTAATTATATATTTCCATTCGGTTCATTCGACCACTATCTTTGTCTTCACACGGGGCGACATTTGCCACCGTGAGGCACCACCTCCTGTCAGTTGTAATGCGTCATCGAGGTGGATAGCGAACACAGAGTTTTCCCGCCGCGTGAAGAGACGAAGCGGGGTTGACCAACACATTTTCAGGAGTTGACCATGGCTGTAAAGACCTACCAGGCTGGTGTCAAAGATTATCGCAAGACCTACTGGACCCCGGACTACATTCCGTTGGATACCGATCTGCTGGCGTGTTTTAAGATTGTTGCCCAGGCTGGCGTACCACACGAAGAGGCTGCCGCCGCCGTTGCGGCGGAATCTTCCACTGGTACCTGGACGACGGTGTGGACGGACTTGCTCACCGATATGGATTATTACAAGGGCCGCGCTTATCGCATCGAACCGGTACCAGGTGATCCGACCGCGTTCTACGCCTTCGTCTCCTATCCCATCGACTTGTTCGAAGAGGGTTCGGTGGTGAACGTGTTGACTTCCTTGGTGGGCAACGTGTTTGGCTTCAAGGCCATCCGCAGTCTGCGCTTGGAAGATATCCGCTTCCCCATCGCCTACGTCAAGACCTGTGGCGGCCCACCAAATGGCATCGTGGTGGAACGTGATCGCTTGAACAAATATGGCCGCGCCTTGCTCGGCTGTACCATCAAGCCGAAGCTCGGTCTGTCCGCGAAGAATTACGGTCGCGCCGTGTACGAGTGTCTGCGTGGCGGACTGGACTTTACCAAGGACGACGAGAACATCAACTCGCAACCGTTCATGCGCTGGAACCATCGTTTTGAATTCGTGATGGAAGCGCTGCACAAGGCTGAGGCTGAAACCGGCGAGCGCAAGGGTCACTATCTCAACGTGACCGCAGCAACCTTTGAAGACATGATGGAACGTGCCGAATTCGCCAAGAGCCTGGGCGCACCGATCATCATGCACGATTTTTTAACCGGTGGCTTCACGGCCAATACTTCGCTCGCCAACTGGTGCCGCAAAAACGGCATGCTGCTGCACATTCACCGCGCCATGCACGCGGTGCTCGATCGCAACCCGTACCACGGTATCCACTTCCGTGTGTTGACCAAGTGTCTGCGTCTGTCCGGTGGCGATCATTTGCACTCCGGCACCGTGGTCGGCAAGCTTGAAGGCGACCGCGAAGCGACCTTGGGTTGGATCGATACCATGCGCGAATCCTTCATTCCCGAGAACCGCAGCCGCGGCCTCATGTTTGATCAGGATTGGGGTTCTATGCCGGGCGTCATGCCGGTGGCCTCGGGCGGTATTCACGTCTGGCACATGCCCGCCCTGGTGGCGATCTTCGGCGACGATGCGTGCTTGCAGTTTGGTGGCGGAACATTGGGTCATCCTTGGGGCAATGCTGCAGGTGCTACAGCAAATCGCGTCGCACTTGAGGCATGTGTTGATGCGCGCAACCAAGGTCGTCAAGTTGAACGTGAGGGTAAAGATATTCTCACAGAGGCGGCACAGTCGAGTCCTGAACTCAAGATTGCCATGGAAACATGGAAAGAGATCAAGTTCGAGTTTGATACCGTCGACAAGCTCGACGTCAAGACGCGCTGATTATTAACCGCATTTATTAGATATTACGCTGGGAGTAAATAAACATGGCTGAAGTTCAACCGTTTAAAGCAACCGAACGCAAGGGCGAAACGTTTTCCTATCTACCGCCTCTGACACCGGAAAAGATTCGCAAAAATATCCAGTATCTGGTGAATCAGGGCTGGAATCCTTCTATCGAACATACCGAACCCGAGAAAGCGTTCTCGCATTACTGGTACATGTGGAAGTTGCCATTTTTTGGTGAGACCTCAGTGGAAAAAATTCTCGCCGAGATCGAGGCGTGTCATCGGGCGAATCCTGGGCAACACGTTCGCCTGGTGGGTTACGACAACTATGCGCAGAGTCTGGGTACCGCATTCATTGTGCATCGCGCGAACAGCCGTTGAGGGCACTGCGGGTTGGGGCAAATACGCGGCCACGCGCGTAACAGTTACTAAATGTTTTTACAGGTGAGAGTCATGAGCCAAGTGAACACAATTATCAATGCAACCGGCGGACGTGCCGCGTCCCGTGAACGTCGTGCCGGTTTGGTGCAGGGTAAAGTGGGTCTGCCCAAGGCGTCTGAACGTACCCGTGCGGGCAATGAACGTGTTAACAACGTCAGTGCTGCAACTGTTGTTATTTCCCAGCAAAGCATCGCACCGATAGTAGAACATGAATCGAAAGCGGAGCAGAGCGCATCCATGACAACAGTTAGCAGTACTGTTTTGACCGGGGCCGAGGCATCGCGTGCGCGGCGTGCCGCACTTGTCCAAGGCAAGCGTGCGCTCCAGTCAACTCAGCAATCTCCGGTTTATGTAAACAATACCAGCTCAGCACGGACTGAAGTGGTTGCCAGCGAATCACTGATGTCCGGCAGTGGTCGGCAGGTGGCGCAGGCATTGCGCAGTGCGCGTGCAAGAAACGGCAGTGGCGAAGTACAGGCTACGCGTCCCAGCGGGCGTGTCCGTAAAGCCGAACCAATACAGTATCCGCCCAAAGTTGCAGAGAGCCAGAGTTACGCGGGTAAAAAAGTGACCGGTGTGCGCATTGGCCACGGTTTTAATATGACAGGTGATGATTCAGGCTTGGACGTGCAAGTGACCGGCACACAATATATTGGAAAAGAAACCGGCTTTCAGCCACGTGAAGGCGGCGTCAAGGTGGGCGCGGCACGCACTGCGGCCGGACTGGTTGTGACTGGCACACAGGTACGCAGCACGATCAAGGTTACCGGCGACGAGTCGAATCCGGCACTACGTATTACCGGTGAGGCAGACCAGGAACTCGCGGATGATTTATCAGATCGTCGCGAACAGGGTGCCTATACATCCATGCAATTCGCGCGGCAGAATAATCCACATGGCCATACCGTATTCGGAACCAATCTTGGTCGTTCGATCAAATCCATTGGATCGCGTGAACGTCAGCATGAGCAAATCCTTGAACAGACCGATGGCGGTTTGCCAATTTCCGGTACTGCCGTGGGTCGCAGCCTGCGCGTCACAGGAGATGAAGCCGGTTCTTGTCGTATGATTACTGGTGATCAATATCTGTTACCCGCTCAGAAACAAGCATTGCGTGCTGTCGAAGATGGTAAACGCGAGATGGTGATGGGCAGTGCGAAGAATGCCATCCATCGTGTCGATCCGGCCTCGGGTGAAAAAGTAGTGGTATCCGAGTCGTGGACACGTCAGCGTGTGACCGGCGTCGATATTGAACACAACAGCAATGTCACCGGCGATGAACCCGGTGCCTGTTCATCCATTACCGGCACTTCTTATGTCGGCCCAGGCCAGTACGAAACTTTTTGTGAAACCGGCGATATACAGAGTGTTATCCAGCGCGTGATGCCAGGTCTCAATACTACTCAGCGTATAACCGGCAACACACCTCGTAACGTCGAGCATGTTACGGGCACCCAACGCGGCAGCGAACATCTGATCACGGGTACTGCTTATTACCGAGCCGAAGTGCAAGATGAGATCAACTCCAATGTGATTGAACGAATCAATGGCGGATTCAGCGTGCGTTCGCCACAACGCGACGCACACTTACAGGCGGATGCTACTGCGGTCCAGGCACCCAGCGCTGATATCCGTATTACCGGCACCTTTGCAGCAGGTCACGGCAAGATAACAGGCAACCAGGAATTCCATTTCAGTCCGCGCGCGCATGTTGAACGCGATCTGGAAAAATCCCGCATCACCGGTGAAGGTCGGGCAGAAGGCCCAGCGATCACTGGCGGTGCATGGGGAACGCAGAACAATGTCACAGGTACCGATGGTTATATCGCAACCGAACGTAATCCGAGTGAGCGAGCTGGCAAGCCACAGAACTTTGCTAATGCCAGAGAATTTAAAGGTAAAGGAAATCATAAAGCTCCAACCCAACATGTCACTGGCATGGTCGGTTGGTCGGCGAAGACAGCAGCGCGTGTCACGCTTTCGGGCGGGGCACAGGGTTAACGACGAGCGATTTGAGGATTGAATGTGATCACGGCTAAACGCACAAAGCAGCAACGACGTATCGGTGGGTTCTACGAACCTACGGATTATGGTGTTGCGGTTGTTGATCCATATACCTCACTTTTCGGTGTTTCGGCCACAACGCCAGCAGCGGGTACACACCCGCTCTATGATACAGCGCATAACAGACGCTTGCTTGAACGTGAAAGCGCGATCACCTCGGCGTTTGATGTTTTGGTACCAGCGCTGCAAGAAGTTGCCGCCATGCAATGGCAAGAGAATTTTGCTGAGCGCGCACATTCGCTGGTGATGAACCGTCTTGGATTTGCGTTGCCATCCACCTGCTTAAAGTCAACCTGGGTTGCACCACTCAACATGCGTGGACTATATGCCTACAGCGCCTTCCAAACTTTTCTGGCGCTGGCGGAACGTGAGTTTGATCGCAGTCTCGCGGATCATGCCGAAGGTGAACCTGCAGAGGAGTTGATCCGCAAGTGGGGCTTCCATGCAATTGATATCACCCCCTGCGCAGATGGCCGTTTGAGCGGCGTGGTGGATTATATTTTACGGATACCTCCGGCAGTGGTAGCAAATCGTAAGTCTTTTGCCGGTGCGATGTTCGACATTGAAGAAAGCCTGCGTAATTGGGTTGAGATCGAATTGCACCGTTATCGTGAGGGCGTTCCCAATCCGGCGAGTGAGCCGACACGTTATCTTAAGATCGGTGTGTATCACACCAGTAGTTCGGATCCGATGCATGAGGGTTGCGCTGCGCATGGCAGTGACGAACGCAAAGCGGCGCAAATGTTACTTGATCGTCTTACCGCATTTAGTCAGGCAATCGAAAACAGTCATTGCTGTGGCGCTTCAGTGGCAACCTTGCTCATCGGTGTTGACACTGACACCGATGCCATCAAAGTACATGTACCCGATGCACAGGGTGTGATGAGTCTGGATCGTTATGTTGACAATCGCCTGTTGTT
>JANNJI010000287.1:0-1970 GCA_031405795.1 Gammaproteobacteria bacterium | reverse complement strand
GCAGCGGTTTTGTCTCGGTGGTAGTAGTACTCTTTTCCAGAAAGGCCACGCGCGCACCCATGTCAGGGACAATACGCGTATCTTTGACATTGTCGATACTGATGCGCACCTTCACGGTGGCCTTGCTGCGATCTGCGGTAGGAATAATCGCAATGACCTTACCCGGAATTTTCCAACTCGGATAGGCATTGAGTGTTGTCTCGACTGGTTGATCAGCTTGCACGCGGCCAATATAAGATTCATTGACCTCCACTTCGATCTCCAGTGAATCCATATCAACGAGGGTGCCGATACCAGTACGGGTAAATCCACCGCCGGCAGAAATAGGCGAGACCATCTCGCCCGGCTGCGCCGCTTTCACGGTGATCACCCCGGCAAACGGCGCGCGAATGACCGTGTTATTTAATCCCACTTGCGCCAGCGCCACATTGCGTTTGGCCACCTCCACTTCGCGTTCCTGCGCGAGGATGCGTGAGCGGCGTGATTCCACCAGGGTGCGAGCATCATCGGCGATCTGCTGACTGATCAGTTTACGCTCCGCTAAATCCTGATGACGCACTAAATCACGTTCGGCCTGCACGCGTAAGAGCTGGAGGTCGGCTAGTTGGGCATGCGCCACACCAAGTTGTGCGCGGGCCAGATCCAGTTGTGCCTGCACATCGGTAGCATCCAATCGTGCCATTACCTGTCCTTCGGCAACGCGCTGACCCTCTTCGATCAACACCTCGGCCACCCGTCCCGTAATCTTGGCGGAGACCGTCGCTTGACGTCGCGCCGTGACATAACCGGTGGCATCGAGCACAGCGGTATTGCCCTGCGAGGCGGCAGCGGATTGAGCGGTAGCGGTTTGTACCTCAATAGTTTTGCCACCTGCCAGGGCAATCCACACGCCAACGGCTACTATAACGCTGACAACCCCAATAACAATAAGCCGGAACGAGACACGCGCCGGGGCATTACCCGCAGTGCGATCAATGCGTAATTGTTTGAGGAGTTCGGTTTTTCCTTCCATATAATTCGGTCTTAAAATCAGGCCCCACAGGAGTCTGCCACAAACTCAAGGCAAACATAAGTACTCATATTGCTAATCTGTATGGTTAGTCCCAGACACACTATAGTTTTCATATATACCTTAACAAATCAGCCTTATTTGATTGCAATCGCATCGATATACCCTTGTCAGCAGGGCTTAAGTCCCTCGGGTGAAGAAAATACCCCAGCGCCCGCCTCATCACCAACAGTAGGCCGACCATGATTGCTTTCTGTTTCGAATGTCTTTAGGCTTCATCTGACCATATTGCCACAATATTCAGAAAATGGTACCTGAGAATTTTCGGCAGTTGGCTCTGAAGCGGATTTTTTTCACGGAGGATAAAGTGCACAAGCAATTACCATCGTTAACTCTATCACTAGGCCTCATTTTAATACTGAGCACATGGAGTACCGACACCAACGCAACAGAACGCCGCCGTGATCAATTCTCCAAAGATCCAGGTTATTACTTTATTCCCATGCCATATAGCCTGCCGGGCATCGGCGAGGGTTTACTGATCGGCGGCGCTTATAACAATATCGCCGACACGCATTCTGATGTTATTGGTTTTGCGCTAGCTGGCGATCTGGAGGGCTTTGGGGCTCTGTCATTGGATAATCATCTCATCCCGAATACGCTCATTCTTGATCTCAGCCTGCAGCATTTGTCCAAGGCCGCAGTTCAAAGTTACAACAGTCGTGGGATGTCGAGCAGTAAAGATGACTATACAATCCTGAATCTGACCGACAATGATTTTTACGCCGCACGTTTAACCGGCACCTGGTTCAACCGCATGCTGGAAGTGTATGGTGGAGCACTGGACGGACGTAGTCGCCTTGAAGCGATACGCGACAAAGACGGCAACATCATCCAGACTGCGGATGGTGCCATACAAGACAGTTCTACACTTTATACACTGGGACTGCGACTGGACTGG
>JANNJI010000286.1:0-1848 GCA_031405795.1 Gammaproteobacteria bacterium | reverse complement strand
ATGTGCATGATGGGCAGCTATTTGTGTCTGCCGGGGCTGACCGGGTTTATCTGGTTGATGAACTCAATGTGGAACAAGTAACTCGGTTTCATCATGGCTATCTACAGAATAATTGGGAATCGTTGCAACAAGAACCTGTGTATCAGGCCGTGATTGAAAAGCTGGTGACGCTGGGTGTCTTGTACTATGCCGGATCAGCGCAGCGGTTATTGCGAGTGGCGTTACAATGGGCGGGGGAGCCGTCGCAGGCGTTAACGGAATGGCTTGATACCTTATTTAAACGTCGCGGTGACATCGAGATAGCCTCTGCGTCGTCATCGGCAGCCGATCTGGTTTTGATCATTCGCACCAACGGCACCCTGCAGGATGTAGCGACACTATCGAGCGAAGAAATCCGTCCGCATTTATTGCTCGATCTTGCCTATCATTCGGCGCTGGTTGTCGGCCCGTTTGTGGTGCCAGGGCAGACCGCTTGCCTTGGTTGCCTTGCGGGTCGCTTGACGCACTTGTGGGGAGACTCCCAGCCACCTGCGCAACCAGCCATGAATACACGCATCGAATTGGCCGCCGCCGTGATAACGGAACATTTGGAATCCTTCCGGACACGAGGTACCATCAATGCACTGGTAGGCAATAGCTGGGCGCTGGATACGGCGACATGGGAATCACGTTTCCATCCGGTATTTCGTCTACCCTGGTGTCCGATCTGCGCAAAGCGGCAGCAAACAAAAGCGACAGGGCGGTTGACTGAGGTGTTTTGATTTGTGTGGAACCGATAGAAAAAATCAGATAAGGAGCGTACGCAATGATCCGTTTAGTTAATCAATTCGATTCAAGTGAACATCTTCCTTCAAACCTGGTTGCGCCCGGCGGTGGCGGCTGTTGTACCACATCGTCGTGCAGTTGTATCGTGTCTGCGGTGGTGGCCAGTGTGGTTTCTGCGCGCATGGTACCCAAGCTGAAGGAGGATGGCGTTGCCGTGGCCAAGGTCTTTACTGCACGTACTGTGTTATCCGCTGCCATCATTCCGTTTATTATCTTGTCACTTTTTTTGACCGCCTCTCTCGAGTTCGGCGGTTTTCTTGGTCTGCCACTCTTCATTTACATCGGTTTTCTAATCTATGTTTCTGATGGTGCCGTGCAACGTGGAAAATTTATCGTTTTACATATTCTATTGATTGCGGTCTGGGCGGCATTGAGCGTTGCTGAAATGTTTGGCTGGATGGCTATTATATTTTGATTGCCCGCCAGTCATCGGGCACGGCAACGCTACTCGACGCATTGCTCACGCGCGCGAGTGACTTTCGCAGTGGTATTGTGCTACCGAGTCATGCAGTTTCTTCATCGCCGAGTGATATCGACGGATATTTTCATGCGGCGGTTGCGCCCGATCCGGCGTTTGCATGGCAATCGGCCTGTGGCGGCATCGGCCACAGTGCGCAAGTGGCGCGACGTGTTGCGGTGGCGGAAGCATTGGAGCGTTATGCCGCGGCGACATGCCACCTCGAGTTAAAGCGCCGACAAGAACTCACCGGAATGGAAATGATCAATTACGATCAATTCGCACTGTACAGTCCCGCCCAATACGCTACGCCATCCTTTGTGTGGAAAAAACCTGATCCTGACCTGACGCGCTTCGGCGAAGTGTTTTCAATGGCAGATCATCATTCGGCCTGGGTGCCGCAGGAACTGATCGGCCTCGGCCCCCGGGTAGGGGAAGCACAGGTACCGTCTGTTTCAAGCGGATTAGCGGCGCACAGCAATGCGTTGAGCGCATTGTATTCCGGGCTGCAGGAATTGTTGGAACGCGATGCATTAAGTAGTACCTGGTTGAACGCATTGCCAGGG
>JANNJI010000285.1:0-1108 GCA_031405795.1 Gammaproteobacteria bacterium | reverse complement strand
GGCGATCAAACCCGTCGGCGTGTAGTCGTAACGTGTCGCGGATTGTTTGGCGTGGTCGAGTGATTGCCCGGCGGCTTGCGCGATCACCTCAATAATCTGGCCCCAATCGTCATAGCGATAGTGCAGGATGTTGTTCAGCGGATCGGTGTGGCTAATTAGTTCCGCACGGTCGTTCCAGGTGTAACGGGTAACACGACCGGCGGCGTCGGTCACCTGGCTGATTAAGCCATTGGCGATATATTCATAGCGGTTGACGTTTCCCCGTGGATCGGTGAGGCTTTGCACTAAGCCTTGTGCGTTGTGTTTTCGTTTCCAAGTCTGACCCAGCGCGTCGGTGACTACAGTGATCTCATCGCTCTCCATCGGCTGCGTGTAGTCATACAGGTGCTGCGCCTCATCGTAGACATCGGGCGTGTAACCGTACTGGGTACTCTGGCCCAGTGGATTGGTGATGCGCAACAGGCGTTGCTGTTCATCATACAGGTAGTCGGTTTTGTTACCTAACGGATCGATCTGCGCAATGACCTGACCGGCATCGTTGTAGATTTTTTTGTGAACATGCCCTTCCGGATCGGTTTCGTCGGTGATCAAGCCAAAGCGGTTGTATTTGTAGTGGGTGGTGTGGCCTACGCTGTCGGTCGCGGCGCTGCGTTTGTTATCGGTGTCCCAAGTGAAGGAGTAAGCGTAGTTACCGTTGTCGCCCCATTGCCGGAGACACTTCGCTTGGTTGTTGAGTTGATCCCATTCAAAATAAAAATTCGCGCCGGTGGCGAGGGTGCGTTGGGTGATGATGTGATTGCTGTAGCGGTATTGCTCACCGTGACCCACCGCGTTATGGTGCGCAATTAAATCACCGGCGTCGTCATACGTGTACCGCACGGCGGCGATGTCACGTTGTTGTCCTGCGGAATTGGTTTGATAAATCGCGGCGATGCGGCCCGTGTCATTGCGTTCAATGACTAAACCTCTGCCCCAATTGCCTTGCACGCGGTGCAGACGACCGGTGGTGTCATAGTGAAAGTCCAAGGCATAACCGCGTGGTGTATTGCCCGATGAGGTACCGGTATTTTTCTTGGCGGGCACATACGCCTTGTGACGCCATTGTGTC
>JANNJI010000284.1:0-8801 GCA_031405795.1 Gammaproteobacteria bacterium | reverse complement strand
GCCTTGCGGCCTTTGAAACCACTGCCACGGCATTGACCACAGCCGCTGCCGGAACGAAAATTGAACGATGCGGCTGCTTCTGCGGTGAGGCCGGAGTCTGCTAATAATTGTGGATCGGGGCTGTACGTTTGCGCACAGTGCGGGCAATTTTGCCGGACCAGGCGTTGGGCGAGGATACCATTCAGTGCCGATACAAAACTTGAAGGCGATACGCCCATGTGAATGAAACGGCCGATCACATCAAACACATTGTTGGCGTGTACCGTGGTGAAGACCAGGTGACCGGTGAGTGCCGATTGCACGGCAATTTGCGCGGTTTCCACGTCGCGTATTTCACCGACCATGATCTTATCCGGATCATGACGCAGGATTGATCGCAGGCCACGCGCAAAGGTGAGACCTTTTTTTTCGTTGACGGGGATTTGCAACACTCCAGGCAACTGGTATTCGACCGGGTCTTCGATAGTGACGATCTTATCCTGGCCGTGATTGATCTCGGTGATCGCGGCATACAAGGTGGTGGTTTTGCCACTGCCGGTCGGGCCGGTGACCAGCATCATGCCATAGGGTTCGGTGGCGAGTCGGCGCAGCACTTTGATCGCCTTGGCATCGAAGCCGAGGTAGTCCAACCGTAATCCTTTGATCTGATCCGAGAGCGCTTGTTTGTCAAGGATACGCAGTACCGCATCTTCGCCGAAGATGCTTGGCATGATCGAAACACGAAAATCGATCTCGCGGCCACGCATGGTAATTTTGAAACGGCCATCCTGCGGGATACGCCGCTCGGCAATGTCCAGTTCGGACATGACCTTGATCCGTGAGATCACCTGTTCGGCCATGTCCAATCCCGGCATCGATTTAATCAGCGACAGCACGCCATCAATACGATATTTGATTGCAAGACCAGCGGGACTGGTTTCAAGATGGATATCACTGGCCTCGGACTTGAGCGCATCGTACAGGGTTGAATGTACTAACTTGACGATGGGGCTGGTGCTTTCGTTGATTGCCTTGATGGAGAGATCTTCGATACCAGGCTGGCTGATCGTTGTTGCCTGGTGGGTTGACGAGACGCTATCCATGGCGCGCAGCGTTTCTTCGTGGCGGGCGAGATAGGCATCAATGTCGCTATGGTGTGCCAGCTGCCAATGAAAGGGCAGGGTAATCATTTCTTCCGCCCATGCCTGCAAGTCATGATTAAAGGGATCGCTGAACACCAGGATCAATTGATTGCTGTTGTCACGAAGCGCCAGGCATCGACGGGTGAGGGTATCTTTGAATGTTAATACATCGAATGCCGGGGTCAACTGGTGCAGCTCATTCATGCTCAGCGGTGTGTAGTGCAGACTGTGTGCAAGTGCGGACACAAACGCCGTGGCGGATAAACCCAATTGTTCTTCCAGGATTTCAATGATCGGACGGCGCGTCTCGGCCGCGAGTTTCTGTGCGGCGCTGATTTGCAGCGGTGAAATGGCATGGGTGTTCAGTGGAATGACGGCAGCGGTCATTGGATACTCCCGGCCAGTTCAAAGATGGGGAAATACATCAAGACCACGATCACACCGATGATCAAACCGATGGCGGCCATTAATAAAGGTTCGAATAGTTTACTGAACCATTCCACCCAGCGTGCCATTTCTTCATCATGAAACACCGCAATGCGGTCCATCATCTCGCCCATTTTGCCGCTGCGCTCACCCACGATCAGCATGCGCGATGCCACCGGCGTAGTCATGTTATGCCGTTCCATTGCTTGCGAGATCGAGAGACCTTCACGAATGCTGGCCAAGGCCAGGGTAAGTTGGCCACGTAACGAAGAAGGTAAGAGATCCGCTGTCATCTGTATTGCGGTTACGATTGGTGTGCCACCCTGCAATAACATCCCCAGTGTGCGATAAAAACGTGCGAGTTGATAAATCTTCATGCGATTGCCAAATGCAGGAATTTGCCATACTTTGTGCAGCAACCATTGTTTATTCGCCGGTCGCGTCGCGGTATAGATCAAACCTGCCAGCAGTGCCGCCATCGCGACAAAAATGATCAAACCGTTCTCCCGCAGCGCCTGCCCCAACTGCAACAGCAAGCGTGAGAACAAGGGCAGGTCTCTACCCATTTGTTCATAGACCAGACTGAATTTAGGCACGACATAACCAATTAAGAAAAGGGTGACTAAACCACCGGCGATCAGCAGCAACACGGGATAGATCGACGCACTGATAATTTTTTTACGCACACTGTCCATTTGTTGCTGGTAGGTAACGTAACGGGCCAGTGCCATACTCAGGTTACCGGTTTGTTCGCTGGCGCGGACGGTGGCGACATAGAGCACAGGAAAGTGATTGGGAAATTGTTGTAAGGCATACGATAAAGGCCGACCCTCATACAGGCTGGTATTGATCTGACGCAGGGTCTTTTGGGTTGTGGGGTGTTGTTCTTTTTCGGCCAGTGCCTCGATTGATTCAACCAGGGACAGCCCGGCATCCAGTAGCGCCAGCAGTTCCTGGCTGAACAGGATTAATGGAAAGCGGGTGCGACGCTTGAATTTCCAATTCAGCACCGATTGTTTTTTTCTGATCGCCAGGATCGCCAGGCCTTGCGACTTTGCCTGTTGGATTGCATCGGCCTCATCGGCGGCCTCCACGGACAGCGCAAGCACACCTTCACCTTCGCGAATGGCCTTCAGCTCAAACAACATGAGGGTCTCTGCACAATACTATATATATTACTAAGCCACATGAAAAGGATATCCTCCAACCAAGACACGCCGTCAATACGTCCGTGTAGGCTCGACAGCCGCATCCCTGCGGCTGACGGTCTTGGTTGGAGGATATCCTTTTCATGCGTCTCGTTAGTATGTGATTCATGAGAGATCATTATTTTGTTGACTTGGCGTATCACCAGTTGCCAATGTCAGTCGCCTGCTCATTGCCACCGGCCTTGCCGTCATTGCCATAGGACAACAAGTCATAGTCACCGTGATCACCGGGTTGTTTATAAACATAGGCATGGCCCCAGGGATCCAGCGGGATGCCTTTCTTTAAATAAGGACCATCCCAGCGCGATTCATCGGCGGGGCGGGTGATCAGTGCCGCCAGATTCTGCTCCGTGGTGGGGAAGTGCCCGACGTCCAGGCGATATTGATCCAGTGCTTTATCCAGCGCATCAATTTGGGCACGGGCTGTTTTGATTTCGGACTTACCGACCTGCGCAAAATAACGCGGACCCACATAACTTGCTAATAGGCCGATGATGACCATGACCACTAACAGTTCTAATAGGGTGAAACCTCGTTGTTGCCTGTGAGTTGAATGACCCGACATAATCTGATGCACTCCTTTTCCTTTTAACAATTTATGCGATTATCATGGGCTAATATGACAGTATGTAGTTTTAAGCCGGGAAAGGCAAAATAGTCCGGGGTAAATACTGTATGCAGGGTAGGGTAGACACTGTATAAGCTCGTCTTTGCCAGACGTCGGGTTAGCACACGCTCGGTGCATGCTCTATATTGCTCCGATACAAAACAAAGAGTTAAATAGTTATTTTATTTTGGTAACAGGGATTTATCTCGCTGGGTGACGCGATATATTTCAATATTACGTTCGTAATATTTATTTCAACAGGGGATGAAAATGCCAGGAAATAGCATGATTACGCATCCGCAATCGAGGTACTGGCAGTTTATCTATGTACGGTAGCGCACAGATAAATTTTATACCAATGCTGCGATGATATTTATTGGCTTGCTGAATATGAGGCGTAGACGTTCTGGCGTAGTGGGTATTCCCTGGGGTGTTGCCAGATCAAAATGTAAGTAGAGTGACATTAATATGATAAAAAAGTGTCATATATGTTTCACACTCCACCCCTACAATTGCCCGAATTCATACTAAGCCTCTGGCGATAAACCTATTTCATTTAGCGAGCCTTGATATCCATGTGTAATACCCATCGCATACAATTATTCCTGTGTTTTAGCGGGCTATTGATACTCCGGTCATTGACAGCCTCTGCTGATGCCGTGGTGACCAGTCCTGATGCAACCTACATGGTTAATCCCGGTGATGTGCTGAGCATCCAGGTTTGGAAGGAGCAGGATTTACAATCGGATGTCATTGTCCGCCCGGATGGCGGGTTATCGTTTCCGCTGGTTGGCGACATGGATGCGCGAAATATGTCAGTGGCGCAACTCCAGCAGGAAATTACCAAACGATTAAAGAAATACATTCCGGACCCGGTGGTTACCGTCGCGGCCAAACGTCTGGCGGGCAGCCGTGTTTATGTCATCGGTAAGGTCAGAAGCCCGGGGGTATATCCGATGGAACAATACGTGGATGTGATGCAGGCGCTGGCCATGGCCGGCGGACTCACGCCCTTCGCCGCAACGGGCAGTATCAAAATACTGCGACGTCACGCGGACAAACAGGATGTCTACACGTTTGATTATGCCGATGTTGAAGATGGCAAGCATCTAGAGCAGAACCTGATCCTCAAAAGCGGGGATGTCGTGGTGGTACCTTAAGCCCTGCGAAGTTTCCCCGGTATCAGCGCGAGATCATGCCAATGGCATCAGGATGGATAACAAAATACGGTGGCGTCGCCGGTTGGCTAAGCGTGGTGTTGACGGGACTGACTTTCATCAGCAGTGACGAAGCACTGGCCGCTGAATGGGGGCTCACGCCATCGGTTAATACGCAGGTGTTTTATGACGACAACCTGTTGCTGGGCACGCAGAACAAAATTGGAACGTGGGGATCGGTCGTCAGCGCGTCGCTGGCGTTGAGTCGAAAAATGGAAAACACCAGTTTAATCTTCACCGACAGGATTGCCGCGCGGCATTATGACAACTACGACACGCCCGACACCAACGATAACTATATGAACCTGAGTTATGGTTACAACGCTGAACGGTATAGCCTTAGCCTCAACGGCGGTTACAGTCGCGAGAGCACGATTACCTCGGAACTCGACGATACCGGCCGTGTCCAGGTGGTGCGCAAAGTAAATCAGACAACGCTGGCACCCTCATTCAACTATCAGATATCACCACGCTCATCACTGAGTGTGTCGTTGAGCCATCAGGAAAAAAATTACGATGCCCCGATCACGGAGTTCAGCGATTACACGGTTGACGTGGTGAATGCTAACTATAGTTATGCCGTCAGCGAATCAACGCGACTGCAAGCCGTGCTGACACGCTCAAAAGTGGATACGCCGGATGGCGCTTTTCGCTTTGTTGGTGTCGGCACGCTGTCACAAACTGATAATTATCAACTCGGACTTGAATACCAGCTTGCCGAGAATCTGAATATCTCGGCGTTGTATGGCAAACGTGACACGCAACAGGATATTGAGGTCAACGGCAGTCTGTTTGCGACGGAGACCAGCCAGGGATCCGTGTATAACATCGCCGTGACTAAAACACTGGCACGCGGTACGTTAAAGCTGCAAGCCACCCGTGATTATTCCCCATCGGGGAATGGCGTTGTGTATGAAACGGATAACGCGAATTTGAACATGCAACTCATGTTGGATCAACGGCATGGCCTGAATCTGGACATTGCTTATCTTGATAGAAAAGCCAGCAGTACAACCTTCACCGCCATTGGCCGAAAGTATTACCGGATACAGCCGGGCTATTACTGGAACATGTCGGAAAACTGGGTATTGAGCACCTACTATCGCTATAGCCGACAACAGTATGATGATAATACAGCGGCGGCAGAATCCAATTTGGTTTCGATAAACCTGGCGTATAGCTGGCCATATTATCGTTTTTAGTGAAAATACCGGGAAAATAGAATGGATAGAATTTTAAACATACTGCGGCGGCGCTTGAAGTTGTTCAGCATCACGGCGCTGGTTGTTGCGGCGTTGGCAGTTGTCACGGTAGTGACGATCCCGTCGATGTACCGTTCCAGTGCGGTGATCCTGATTGAACAACAGGATATTCCCAGCGATTTAGTCAAATCGACCATCACCAGTTACGCCGATGAACGTATCCAAATGATCAGCCAGCGGGTCATGACCACGACCAACCTCTCTGAGGTAATCAAAAAATATGATCTGTATAAAGACGAACGAGAGACGAAGACACGTGAAGAAGTGTTTGAAAAAATGCGTAAGGACATTAATTTGCGCATGATCAGTGCGGATGTTATCGATCCACGCAGCGGCAGACCGACGCAGGCCACCATCGCCTTTAATTTATCGTATGACAACCGCTCACCGGAATTCGCCCAAAAGGTGGCTAATGAATTACTGACCTTGTATTTGAACGAGAATTTAAAATCCCGTACCGAAAAAGCCGCCCAGGCCACCGGATTCCTCGATCAAGAGACGGAGAAATTAAAGGAACAGATAATAAAGTATGAAAATGAGTTGGCGGATTTCAAGGTAAAGAATTCCGGAAAATTACCGGAGTTGACCGACCTGAATTTTCAGCTGTGGGAACGTACTGATCGTGAGTTGATGGAAGTGGATCGCCAGGTGCGATCCTTGGAAGATAGAAAAATTGACCTGGAGGCACAACTGGAACAACTCAGCCCCTCCGCGACGATTTATACCGAAGGGGGTGAACGTATCCTGACACCACAAGGTAGATTAAAGTCACTGGAAACAAAATATTTAAGCGCATCGGCGGTGTACGAAGAGCGTCATCCGGATCTGATCAAGATGCGCCGTGAGCTGGAAGCCTTACGTCTTGAAGTGGGTGTCAGCCACCGCTCGGCAAAAGATCTAAAACAGCGTTTGGTCGGATTATCCGCCCGATTAATGGAAAACCAACAGAAATACACGGACGATCACCCTGATGTGATCAAGCTTAAAAAAGAAATCCAGGAGATAGAGGCCAATCTCACCACGTTTAAGGACAACAAGACGGAGCAACAGGAAACGGCCGACAATCCGGCCTACATTGAGCTGAAATCCCGTCTGAATTCCACGGTTGCGGACCTGAAGTCACTCAAAGAGAATAAGCAACAGCACAAAGAAAAACTGGCTGATTACGAAAATCGGATCGTCAGTACCCCGCGTATTGAGCGCACTTATGTCGCGTTAAATCGCGACTATAAAAATGCAGTGGCAAAGTATCAGGATATTGTCGCCAAGCAAACCTCAGCAAAACTGTCAGAAGAACTGGAGAAAGGCAGCAGAGGCGAGCGGTTCTCGCTGATTGAACCACCGCTCATGCCGGAAAAACCCTTTAAACCGAATCGACCGGTATTGCTCATCTTGGGATTTATGTTAGCACTGGGCTCAGGCCTTGGACTGGTGATGCTCAAGGAGAACATGGATAAAAGCATACATGGCGAAAATGTTCTATACGAAATTATGGGTGATGCGCCTCTGGCGGCGATCCCCTACATCGTGACCAATGAGGAACGGGTCAGGCACAAACGGATGCAACGCTATTCCTTAGCCGGAATGAGTGCCAGCGCTATTTTGGTCATTGTGCTGGTCGAGGTGTTCATTATGCCACTGGATGTCCTGTGGTTTGTAGTTATGCGTAAGCTGGGATTATAGGAAAAATCATGGATCACCTTATCACCGCCTTGCAACGTGCCAAAGGCACGGCGAATCAGGCAACGGCGACATCGCCCGCAGGCACGGCGCACACCGCCGGGCCATTTAACTACACCACGACACGGGTTGTGGCAACGGACCCGGCGCATTTGCAACGCAAGCGGGTGATCAATGCCGCAACGGCTAATCAGGTGTTTGATTCCTATCGGTTGCTGCGCACCAATATCCTGCAACGCATGCGTGAGAAAAATTGGACGACACTGGGCGTTACCAGTCCGACTTTGAATTGTGGCAAGACCTTAACCGCCATCAATCTGGCCATCAGCATTGCGATGGAGGTCAACCAAACTGTGTTGCTGGTTGATCTGGATCTGCGCCATCCCTCGATTCATCGGTATTTTGGTGTTCAACCTGACGTGGGATTAAGTGATTATATCCAGTCGCAGGCGAACATTAATGATATTCTGTTTAACCCATCGATAGAACGCATGGTGGTGTTGCCCGGCAAAAACCCGATTCTGAATTCATCAGAAACCCTCTCCTCGCCAAGAATGGTACAGCTCTTTACCGAACTGAAAAACCGTTATCGCGATCGGTTTATCATTTTTGATCTGCCGCCATTACTCTTGTCGGATGATACGCTGGCGTTTTCACCCTATACGGACGCCTTTCTCCTGGTCGTCGAAGATAATAAAACCCAAATCAACGATATTGCCCGTGCCAGGGAAATGTTGAAAGGCGCCAATATCGTTGGCAGTGTGTTGAACAAATCCGGCAGCAGCAAATGACAACCATACTAAATAATTTTTCCAAATTCCTGCGCACCTTGCTTGCTGGCCCAGCATGGGTCGGCGTGTCAGGTTTGACTTGTAGGTCGGGCTTCAGCCCGACATCTCCGCTGAATATACAAGGCAACGTGTAACGTGTTATGTACCTGAACCATTACCAACTCACCGCCAAGCCATTTACCTTGTTACCTGACCCGGCCGCGGTCGGCATAACACGCGCGCTCGAGCTCGGTGTCAGCACCATCGCGCTCCCGACCGCGGGCAACGCGGGCGCCGCCTGGGCCGCGTACGGCGCGCGCGCCGGCATCCGCATCGTCGTCGTGATGCCCGAAACGACGCCGCAGACGATCGTGCGCGAGACCGCCTCATACGGCGCTGACGTGTATCTCGTTCCGGGCTCGATCGCTGATGCTGGCGCGGTGGTCAAGCGCGCCTGCGCAGAGCGCGGCTGGTACGACGCATCGACGCTGAAAGAGCCGTACCGCATCG